>DAOVXH010000061.1 GCA_030636255.1 Methanomassiliicoccales archaeon | reverse complement strand
TAAATTATATTTGATTTATTTAGATATGGCTACACTATTCGGTACTGTTGTTATTAAATACCCCTATCAGTTCCAGCGGCCAACGCATCTAGTTCGGGAGAAAGAGCACTTGACAACAACATTTCGCTTTTTCGTTAAGGGTGCTTAGAAATCAGAGGCGATACAAATGAACACATTCAGAGAGCTTGGCCTAAGTGATAAACTCCTAAGGTCTATAGAGATACTTGGATTTACAGAGCCAACAAGAATACAGAAGGATACTATTCCGCTAATACTGGAAGGAAAGGACGTTATCGGAGAGTCAGAAACAGGTTCTGGAAAGACTCTGGCTTTTGGCTGCGGCATAGTTGACAAATGCTCGCGAGATGAGGGCATCCAGGCACTTATTCTCACACCCACAAGGGAACTTGCAGAGCAGGTTAAGGATTCCTTGAAAGAGTTAACCCATAAACCACGATTGAACATCATTGCAGTCTTTGGCGGAGTGTCTATCTACAATCAGATTAAGAATCTTAAGAGGGCAAATGTGGTAGTTGCAACACCAGGAAGGCTTCTGGACCATATTGACCGAGGTACTATTGATTTGAGAAGCGTTAAAATATTAGTCATGGACGAGGCAGACCGTATGTTCGACATGGGGTTCATTGATGATGTTAAAAAAATAATCAAGAGATGCCCCGGGGACAGGCAAACCATGTTCTTCTCAGCTACAATTTCAAAAGAGGTTAAAAATCTGGCCAACCGCCATATGGAAACTCCAGAAACAGTTCTTGCTGGAAATATTGTGGACCCTGCAAAGCTCAAGCAGGTTACAGTCAGAGTTGCCAAGACCAAGAAATTTTCACTTCTAACTCATATCTTAAAGCATGAAGAAAAACCGCTGGCCATGGTGTTCTGCAATACAAGGCATCTTTCAGACTTTGTGGACAAAAATTTAAGATTCAATGGAGTAAAGGCCGCAGCCATTCACGGAGGTTTAACCCAGAACGCAAGGCTCAAGGCAATTGATAGATTTAATGCCCATGAGGTTAATGTTTTGGTGTGCACAGATGTGGCAGCCCGTGGTTTGCATATCAAAAACGTGTCGCATGTTATTAATTATGATTTACCACAAGACCCAAATGATTATGTGCATCGTATTGGAAGGACCGCCAGGGCTGGCGAGTCCGGCCAGGTTATCAATATTCTAACCAATTTTGACAAAAATCTCATGAAGAAAATTCAGTGGGAAAACAAGACATTCAATATTGGAAACATGGAAATTAATGATTTTAAAGATGCAAATATCACCACCACCATTGGCCGGATAAAGAAGGACCACAGCGCAAGGCCAGGTTCAAGCCAAAAGTGGGGCAATAAAGACGGCGGTTCCAGAAATGCCAATGAGAAAAACAAGCAATGGCATTCAAGCAAGAATCATGACGGTGATTATAGGCCAAAATCTGGGGGGCAAAAGCCCAAATATAATAATTATAAAGGTAAATCAGATGATTATAAGCCTAAATCTGGTGGTTACAAGGAAAGGTCTGGCGATTATAAAGAAAAATCCGATGGGCGCAATTCAAAACCTGGAAGCTATAAAGGTAAATCCGATGATTATAATTCAAAACCTGGAAGCTATAAAGGTAAACCTAATGGACGTAATTCAAAGTCTGGCAATTATAAAGGTAAATCAGATTCTTACAAACCAAATGGACAAAACAAGGACTGGCGATCAAATAAGAAGAAAGGTGGCCAGCAAAATAAATCCGGCGGAAGTCCCCATGGACAAAACAAGGACTGGCGGTCAAACAAGAAAAGAGGCGGCAATTATAAGAGCAAGTCCAGCGGAAATCAGGGGCCAAGGCATCACAACTAATCTGTTAAAAACTCATGAATCTTAACCATGGCCAGGGTATCTAAATTGCAGTATTTCAGCAGATTATTCTTTATCTGTTCTTTTTCCTCACCATCAGGCAGACCAATCATCCTGGTATACTCCACCATTGCTGTTCCGCCTTCCTGGACCTCCAGGTCCCCATAGGATAAATCAGGCACAAGTACTGGCAATACATTTTTAATGCTATTTGAGCCCTTGAACTTTGAATCACAATAGTATTTGCGGAATACCACAAGTTGATCCCAAAGTCTTGAACGAATATTATCAATTTTTTCCTTATACTGTGGAAATGCCTCTGCAATTTCCTTCAGTCTTCCGCCTTCAAATGGAGCGCTGTAAACAATGATAGAACCTGAATCACCCAGAACTTCCAGAAGTGATTGAATAAATGGTTCTCTTGGGTCAGAATTCTCAGTATGAATGAACTCATGATGTTTCAGCTCATTATTTTCAAGAATATGAACAGACCACTGGATGGTATGCTGCTGCCAGGGCTTTGTTCCATTATACTTTGGAGCTGCCAATTGCATGGTCTCGAAGTCCATGAAATAGATTGGTTCCTGTATCTCGCTCATGAATTTTTGGAGTCCATAATAGTCAATTGCTGGCTTTCCAGTTCTGAAGGAATTAATAAAAGGCATCTGACCTGGCGTCCCGATAAAATCTTCTGGCAAGTCTTCCAGCTTGATTATATTCTGATGATAATAATCCCACTTGGCATTTCTCAGATTGGGAATATTAAATACTGACATTTCAGGAATATGTTGCCAGCATTGTTTCATCAGGGCGCATTCATAGGGTTTCTTGCAATTGGGTCCAATTTCAGTTTCTGGCGGTTCATCCTGCCCAAGCATCTCCTGCATGCTTTCGAGATTTTGCGGAACATCTGCCATTCTCTTCTCAACCTTTTCAGATTCATCAGATAATATGAATAACTCACCATCAGGGTGCCGGTAGTCCGGGTTCATGTGCATGAGAATGGTGGAATTAATTTCAAGGTCATTATTTTCCAGAACATATTTCTGAATGGCCAGGTCATCCAAATGCTGGTCTTTGACACGGGTGGAACTTTTTACCTCAATTATATCAAATTTATTTTCACCCAGATTACGAAGCACATCCACTTTCACATGAATGTTTTGAAAATTGAAGGCAGCTTCGAAGATGTGTTCGACTCCTTTATCCAGAGCTGCCTGGGTTTTGGCAATGGATTCGTCAATTGGAAATGCTGGAATCTCTGTTCCGCCAGGGAAGAATTTTGTAGCTAATTCGCCGGCAGCAGTGCCCTGGTCAAAAAGGTACTGGGTGAATGCATCAGGCTCGGGAATTTTATCTCTATCATGAACCTTGGTGTATAGCAGTTTGTGGCACTGGAGGCCTGCGCAATAACGGGATTTGGAGAGGCCCGGGAGTTTTGGTTCTATGATGGGATAATCCATGAGGGTATAATGGATAAATAGGGTTTAAGATTTAGGGAAAATCAGCTGACCATTTTTCTGACTTCATCAGCCAGATTCTTTGCACCAGCCTTTTCCAGAGCCTGGATTGCCTTGTTTGCCATATCAGCAGCCGGTTCATCTTGACCTGATTTTGTATATAGTGAAGCTAGTTCTTTTCTGATAATACCCAGGTCATATGTCACTTCAAGCTCTACCATGCGTCCCTCTGCCTTCAGAAGCCACTCCTCTCCTTTCTTGGTATTATCATTTGCATCTTCCAATAGGCCTCTGACATACCACATGCAGCCAACAGCATACTTGTCCTCAGACCCTTCCAGAAATTTTATGGCCTTATCCAGGCTGATTTTAGCATCTTTCATTACGCCTTTTCTGGCCTGACATTCTGCCATATTAGTGTAAAGATAGCCCAATCTCTTTGCAGTTCCATCGTCAAAAACAGATAATCCTTCCTGGTAGGACTCGATGGCCTTGTCATATTCTTGCATACGTTTGTATATCTCTCCCTGATTGTTCAGGGCCCTGGCCAGTTCTGATTTGTTCCCTGAGTTTCGGTAGGTTTCCACAGACAGCATTGCAACCTTAAGGGCTTCTTCATAATCACCCATCTCGAAACATACAGAGGACATTACATTGGCTCCGCCAGCAGTGAGTATGAACTCATCATTTTCCAGCCCTATCTCCAGAACCCTTTTGGCCAACTCAAGGGCCTTTTCATTTTCTCCAGACCTCCAATATATATTGGCCTTTCCTGCCAGGACATAGCCATACTGAATTTGGTTTTTGAAGTTCTTTGTCAGTTCCTCTGCTTCATTGAACTTGTCCATTGCCCTGTCTCGTTTTCCCATCCTGTTAAAAACAAATCCTATTCTGATGAGACCTTTGGCCAGCATTTCTGTATCATTAATGGAGCGAGCACCCTTGGTCAACTCCCGGAGATAATTAATATTGTCAAAAAGTCGCTCCTGGTTCTTGCAAATATCACTCAGAGTGACAAGAAGATCAAGGCGGTCCTTGACAACAGAACGTTCCATTGTGACTGCATTGCTCTCTTTCAATGCGACAATGCAAATTTCCCTGGCCCTATCATAATCATTCAGATTCATGGCCTCTCTGGCCTTCTGAATTTCAGACTGGATATTCCCCATGCTCTCAGGGGTTATTAGAGTTTCAGGATATTTAAGAGTTTTGTGAATTTTATAATTACTAGAGAAAGTGTATTAAATCATGTAAATCATTATGGTATATGGGCAAGAAAGTGTTATTATGGGTGACAAACAAGCCAAAAATGCTCTTTCTATTATAATTGAAGGTTGTGCTCAGTTGCAAGAAGACGGTTCCGGCCCCAGTCGTGTCCTGGTGATGTCGGGAGCCCCACTATCAGGAAAATCACATCTTGTCAATCTTATAGAAAAACGAGTTCCAGGCAGTTTTTTATTGGTACGCTCAGACGATGTGCGGCCAGTGGTTTCAAAATGCCTGGGGCGTAAACGGCCAGCTTATGATGACATAGAGCATGTTACCACCTTCATAGTTGCAGGAGAGGTCATTAGAACAGGGCTTACATTAAATTGGCCAGTCATAGTCGATGCCACAAATTTGAAGGAAGATTTTCGTAGATGGGCATATGATGCTGCTGACGACCTTAAAGCAGAGGTGGTGGTAGTGTTCATGGAGGTCACCGACGAGGTTGCGTTGGCCAGATTGTCCGAGAGAAGCAGGCATGGTTCTGCGGCGACCCTCCATGTTTACATGAAGCTGAAATATGAAATGGGGCCAATCAGAAAATGCACCCGGCCTTATGTTATTATAAATTCGGAGGGAGACCTGAGACCATACGCTAAGAACCTGGCGAATTGGCTGACTGGAAAGGCAGACACCATACCTGGCCTGAAGAATCGGCATTACGGTATCGAGAAGTTCTTCATGAAGCAGAATAATATCATAACCGAACCAGAGGCTGCGACAGTGGGTACTTCAACTAAAGTTTATGCTTCTGAACCGTTCTGGAAGGACCGCAACAAGAAAGTCTATCAAGGACCCGAGCCGGAAGTAGCCGTGCCTGATGGCGGTGTATATGCTTCAGAGCCATTCTGGAAGAGCCGTACAGAGAAAGCCTACCATGGATCAGAACCCATGGTCGCAGCGTCCAGGGAATTACAGTCGGAAGAAAAACTTCCAGAGGAAACAGCCCAACTGCCGGAACCCTCCAAGGCCCCGGAGCCTCCGGAGCTGAAGGTTGTGCATGAAGGGGAGCAAAAGAATAAGAAGACCAAAGGGGCCAAGCGGATAGTCTACGATTTCTATACCGGGGAGCCCATTGAGCTGGATTGATTTCAGTATGTTAAACCAATCCAGCATGATTGGTGAGATTGGTGTTGACACAATACAAATGATTATAAACCAGTCCTATTTTCCGGTTTCTACGCAAACACACATGGGTCGATAGATCAGCTCGGAAGATCGCCTGCTTTGCAAGCAGGAGGCCACGGGTTCAAATCCCGTTCGATCCATTAAACTTTTTTTATTTTCACCAATATCAAACTAAAAAAGTTTATTGGACTGGAGGAATACAACAATTGTATAGATTCCTCCATAGTCCATTGATTTTTATTTACTAACTATAGCCAAGTGAACCTTTTCTACTGATATTGTTCCATCTCACATTAACAAACCTTAAAATCCCACACCTCCATTTCCCCTTAGGGATAATATGCAAGAAGAAATTCTATCCAGGTGCCAGTCATTTATTGAAAATCAAGATGTGGACTTCATAGACCTCCGATACGAGATAGTGAAGGAAACTGCAATAAAGTTCGAAAGCAGTGCCATCAAGGACGTGAGCAGCAATACCACAGACGGTTATGTTGTTCGGGTGCTGAATAATGGTGGCCTGGGAATAACCATGGTGTCAAAGCCAGAAGACATACCCTGGGCAATTAATCGGGCAAAGGAAGCAGCACAGGTAATTTCTGGAGAAGCAGACATGAGCTTCGCAGACGTTCCACCAGTAAAGGATAGCATTCCAGTGAGTCTAAAAATAGACCCAAGAAACATTTCCTTGGAAGATAAGCTGAAGTTAACTAAAAAATACAATGATATCATGCTTGAGCAACCGGAAATATCTTCCACCACTGTTGGTTATAATGAGGTGTTCAGGCAGAAATTTTATGTTAATTCCGAAGGTTCAGAAATATTTCAAGAGCTAATGACAGTAAGCATCAGCGGCGAGGCTGTGGCAACTCGAGGTGACTTGTCCCAGAACATTCGGGTCAGCATAGGTGGTTCAACTGGCATGGAGAATCTTTACAATCGTGAAGATGTGTTCAAAAAACGGGCAGAACTTGTCAGGGAAATGCTGGGCGCGGAGCCGGTGAAGAGCGGCACTTACACAGTATTGCTTAATGGCAGCATGACAGGGCTTTTGGCCCATGAGGCATTTGGCCATTTCTCAGAGGCAGACCTAATAGAGAACAATAAATCCCTAAGAGATAAGATGCAGCTTGATACAAAATTGGGCACTGAGAACATAACCATCATAGCAGATTCCACTATTTCTGGGGACCTGGGAATCTACAAATATGATGATGAAGGCGTTCCTGTAAAGAAAATAACACTAATGGACAAGGGCGTATTAACAGGTAGATTGCATTCCAGAAAAACTGCAGCTAGCTTTAATGAACCAATCACTGGCCACATGGTTGCAGAGGATTATCGATACGCTCCAATCATCAGAATGGGAACCATATTTGTCCAGCCAGGTGAAAATAGCTTTGAGGACCTTTTGTCACAGGTGGGGAATGGCCTCTACATTTGCGATGCAAAAGGCGGCCAAACCACTGGCGGCAACTTTACTTTTGGCGCTCAGTATGGATACCTTATCAAAGATGGAAAAATAGGGCCAATGGTTCGGGATATCAATATGATGGGCAATTTGTTTACAACTTTGGAGAACATCGGTGCTGTGGGAGACGATTTTAAACTTTCTGAAAGAGGAGGGTGTGGCAAGGGCCAGACCAATATCAAATCCGCACATGGCGGGCCGCACATGATTGTCAAAGAAACAGTAGTGGGAGGTGTTTGAATGGAAGAAACATTAAAGATAGCCAGCAAGGTTGCAGACCAGGCAGAAGTATTTTTCATGGAGGGCAGCGGGACAGGCCTCAACATGGAAGACAGCAAGCCAACAGATGTCAAGGGAGCAATACAGGCAGGCTATGCCCTGAGAATCATCAAGGATGGAAAGATAGGAAGTTCCTACACAAGAAACCTTATTGACAGGGAAGAATTTGTGAAAAACGCTCTGGATAGTATGGTGGGTCAGGTTAAGGCAGACTTTGTATTTCCTGAAAAAAGACCAATCACATCAATAAGCCAGTATGATAAGAGAATAGAAAACATCGGATTTCCAGAGCTCATGGACATGTGCAATGAGATGATGAATTTCTTTGAAGGAAAAGTCCAGGGCCAGGCAGATTGCTATTCCGGTGCCGGCATAAGCAGAAGAAGAGTTATGAACACCAGTGGCGCGGACTACCAGGAGAAAAGCACAAAATTTCATCTTATACCGGCTCTGATATATCCCAATACAAGTACCTCCATCTGGAGATATTTTGAGGCTAATGGACCTGAGAAGCCCACAGAAAAAGACCTTCAGGAACAACTGGACCTCTACACCAACTCATTACCAGAGATTGACATTGGCTCAAAGAAAATGAAGGTCATGTTCATGCCTGGGGCATTTATTGGCTTCGAATGGAGGCTCAATACAGGAATTCATGCCAAGCGATTTTTGAATAAAACCTCACCTTTGGCAGACAAGGTGGGCCAGAAAGTTATGTCCGATAAGATTACAATATACAATGACCCACTGGACCAGAGTATTCCAGATGCCTGCGGCTTTGACGATGAAGGAGTACCTACAAAAAAACTGGACATCATCAAGGATGGAGTATTCCAGACATGCATGGCAGACCTGGATTATGCTAATAAAATGAAAATGGAGCCAACTGGAACAGGGTTCAGATATGGTATGTGGGGAGATGAGGGAATCACAATACCTCCGGCCCCGTACCTAAAGCATCTGAGGGTTAAACCAGGAGATATGAGCTACAATGAGATGCTGGCCACAATGGATGAGGGCATAGCAATATTCAATGTCATTGGGGCACATTCAGGTAATTTGCTGAACGGGGATTTTTCATTTGGTTTGAATCCAGGATTCTATGTGAAGAACGGTGAAATAGTCGGAAGAGTCAAGGATGCCATGGTTGCAGGAAATATGTACCAGCTATTCAGCAATGTAATTGGTATTGAGAATCAGAATCACAAGAAAAATGGCATTCCGCTACCATGCGTACTTTTCGATGATGTGTCGATTTCCGGGAAGTAAATAAAACAATTCTACAGCCCCCAACCCCAACCTTAATAATCCTAATCAAAATCCCCCACCCGGTGGTTCAATGCCCAGGACTTTGGTAGAGAAAATACTGGAAACGCATGCTGGTGAAGACGTAGCACCTGGCAAGATAGTTTGGATAGAGATTGATGTTCGTTCAGCCCGTGATTTTGGCGGCGCAAATGTTGTGAAAAATTTCAAAAAATATTATCCTGGCGAAACCCTGGATAACAATGATAAAACATATTTCACATTTGATTGTAATGTTCCGGCCAATACTATTCCATATGCAAACAATCAACAGATTTGCAGGAATTTTGCCAAGGAACAGTCTGTAAAATTATATGATGTGGACGCTGGAATTGGCTCCCACGTTATAATCGAGGAAGGTATGGGATACCCTGGCTCAACAGTTGTTGGAACAGATTCTCATCTGAATATCATGGGCGCTGTTGGAGCATTCGGACAGGGAATGGGAGATCAGGATATCGCGTTCGGATTCAGGTTCGGCTTTACGTGGTTCGAAGTGCCGTCCTCAATGCGTATAATTCTCAACGGCGAACTAAAGCGTGGTGTTTCAGCTAAGGATGTAGTTCTTGCTGTTCTCGAACGGATCGGATCCAAGGGTGCGCTGGGACGAGCGATTGAATTTACTGGTAGCGTTGTCGATAATCTCGACCTC
>DAOVXH010000167.1 GCA_030636255.1 Methanomassiliicoccales archaeon | reverse complement strand
TTCAGTCCGGCCTTCCAGAGTGCGGTTTTTGCATCATGGAAATTTACCTGATTGACATGAAGTGTCATAATTACCTGATTGGAGTTTACCCTGGCTGCGGTTCCAACAGCTTTTCCAAAGGCATTTCTCATACCGCTGGAAATACGGTCAGCACCGGCCCCTGTTGCCATTTTGTTCTCCCTTAGAACTTCATGGGGGAAAATCCTGACCTTAAAGAAATAGCCAGTTGTTCCAGCCTTCTTCTGGATGGTTCTGTTGCATGCAATACGTGCAGCCTCAAGAGCTGTGTGCCTAATTGCCACTGGGTGGTCTACTATAAGGTGCATCTCAATTGGAAAATCGTTCTTTATCTTCTTGTTGCCCATCTCAAACTGAGCTATACGGCTATGTGGAACTCCACCCATGTATTTTCTTCGGGTATATGATTGCGATTTGATTCTCCTGTACATTCTTGCTGGTTTTCTTCCTGCCATGTATTACAACTCCCGTAGGGAATATCCGCATAATATGGTTTAATATTTAAGGATTGTCTAAAATATGCTTCACTGAATGCCGTATTGTCACTAATTAACTATTTATATGCTGGTAATAATTGTGCGGCAATGATATTGATAAAGCTGGGTGGAAGTGTTATTACTGATAAATCAAAAACAACAACAGCCAGGCATGATGTAATAGAGCGCCTGGCACAGGAAATAGCCCAGGCACCAGGAAAAAAGCTCATAGTTCATGGAGGCGGCTCCTTCGGCCACATAAAGGCAAAGGAGCATAATTTGCATCTTGGATTGACAGATGACAGCCAGCGTCATGGTATTTGCATGGTTCAGAAGGATATGAGAGACCTGAATCGCATGATAGAGGATGGTTTCCACAAGGCAAAGGTTCCAATTGCATCAATACCAGCAGGAGCAATAACCACCTTCGACAATGGTAAACTTATAGATTTTCCATCAAATGTCTTTTCACATTATCTGGACATTGGCATCACGCCTATAACCTTCGGTGATGTGGTGGTTGATAAGACCAAGGGCATAGCAATCTGCTCAGGCGACGATATCATGCTGAAATTGGCTAAAGATTTAGGGGCCACAAGATGCATATTCGTGACAAAGGTGGACGGCATATTTGCCAGCTATCCTGCCCCAGAGGGCCAGGGGCCCATACCGATAATACGGCCAGGCCAGAACATCAAATTTACAGTAGAGGATGCTGATGTTACAGGCAGCATGCAACGCAAGCTTGACCTCATGTTTGAAATAGCCAGGATTGGATGCAGGGTGGAAGTAATTAATGGACTGGTTCCAGGAAGATTGGCCAGTGCTTTGAAAGATGAGGATTACTTGGGGACTGAAATAAGAGGTGATTAAATGGTATTTGAAAGAAAGGCAGACCACATTGACATATGCCTGAACAAGGATGTGAATGCAAGCCAGAACTACTGGAACAATGTGCATATGCTGCACAAGGCACTTCCAGAAGTTGATATGGATGAGATTGATTGTTCCATCGAATTATTCGGAAAAACCCTGGCCGCACCAATTGTGATATCGGCCATAACCGGTGGCTTTGACGGGGCAGAGAAAATTAACCGTAACCTTGCAGAGGGAGCAGCAAGGGCAGGTGTTGGCCTGGGACTGGGAAGCCAGAGAGCAGCAGTGGAACACAATGAGCTGGCTCCAACCTATGAATGCATCAAGGACTATGATGTGCCTCTTGTGATTGGAAATATTGGAGCTCCACAGCTTATTGAGCAGAAAAACAAGCCTGCCTTCGGAACTGACGGCTGCAAAAGAGCAATGGAAATGATTGACGCGGACATACTGGCAATTCATCTTAATTATCTTCAAGAAATAGTTCAACCAGAGGGAGACCTCAACGCAAATGGATGCCTGGAGGCTATTGGAGATATTGCCAAGGAAATGCCTGTGCTGGCCAAAGAGACTGGCGCCGGGCTCTCCAGGGATATTGCCCAGGACCTTCGCCTGAAGGGAGTTAAAGGATTTGATGTGGGTGGCCTTGGAGGAACAAGTTTCTCAGCAGTGGAATATCACAGGGCAATGAGCAAAAACGAGGAAACACTGGCCCGGCTTGGTGAGACCTTCTGGAACTGGGGAATTCCAACACCATTGAGCATACTGGAGGCTGATGTTGGTCTTCCGATTATTGCCACTGGGGGGTTGAACACCGGCCTGGATGCTGCAAAGGCAATATCCCTTGGAGCAATAGCTGGCGGTTATTCCAGAAAATTACTGGCTCCGGCAATGGAAAGTGCTGATGCTGTTGAGAAGGAACTGAACATGCTGATTGCTGAGCTTAAGGGGGCTATGCTCCTAACTGGCGCTGCAAATGTCGATGCCTTGCAGAATGTGCCTGTAATAGTTACTGGGATTCTTTCCGAGTGGCTCAATGCCATGGAACCGGAGGGATAGTTTGAAATTAACTTATGATACCGTAGATGGCGAGACAAAAGAGAGTCCGTTTCTCAATTTCCTGGAACATAATCGCCAGGCTATTAAGAATGAAATTTTTAGTTTCTTTCCTGGGGATGAGGAGATAAAGAGTAAAAAATTCGGACTGGACAAGCACTGGGAAATGGTTATTGATTATCCAAAAAGAGGTGGAAAATATGTGCGGCCAGGCTTGATTTTATTATCATGCCAGGCAAGTGGAGGGGATATTTCAAAGACCCTCACAACTGCCGCAGCAATGGAAATTTCCGAAGACTGGTTGCTGGTTCATGATGATTTTGAGGATAAGAGCCTGGTAAGGAGAGGAAGTCCTGCCCTGCAAATACTTCACGGAGATGCTCTGGCTGTGAATGCTGGTGACCATCTGCACCTTATAATGTGGAAAATTCTCTTGGCAAATCATGAGAACATTGGATGTGAATTGTCCTGCCGTGTTGCAGAGATGATGGAAAAATTCTTACAAGTAACCTGTGAGGGCCAGTATCTTGAATTGAGTTGGACTAATTCCGGTAGAATCGTTTCCGAAGATGAGTATTTTGAAATGGTTGATAGAAAAACCGGGTGGTACACCATAATTGGTCCATTACATCTTGGGGCTATAATTGCAGGGAATGATGCAGCCCTTGAACCATTGATAAAATTCGGCCATAACCTGGGTCGAGCGTTTCAGATACATGATGACTGGCTCAATGTTTTCAGTGAAAATACTGGAAAAGAGCTTGGTGGCGATATACTTGAAGGAAAACGCACACTTTTACTGATTCATCTTGTGAAAAAGCTGGAAGAAGCCGGCGATACTGAGAACCTGGAATATGTCCAGGGCATCTTCAAAATGCTAAGGGAAGAAAAGACACAGGATGATGTTAATCGTATTATTGCATTATACGAAAAGCACGGATGCAAAGAAGCAATTCGAAACCAGGCAAAACACTTTGCAAATAAGGCACTGGCAGAGCTTGACAATGTGCCTTACTCTGATGAAGGGAAAGTCATTCTAAAAGATGCTGTTGATTTCATTGTCAACAGGGAGCTTTAGTTAACATCCAGCTACTATGGCTGATTGTTAACGGCACTCCAACCCATTCCTGGTCAACCAAAATTCTGCCCTTTCGCCTTCAGCCAGACTCCTGTGTTTCATGAGTACGGCAATCCGGCGACCTGGAATATCTTCATCTTTTACCAAATGTATTATGACCTTGGCATTATGCCTGAGAACGTGACCACCCAGGGGCCTTAACACGCCCTTGTCGATGTCAGTATAAACTTGGCTGGTGAGCAGAACCGGAATAACCCGGCGGCGGCAGAGCCTGAGAAGTCCTGTTATCTGGCCAATAAATGACTTTCTTTCAGTCTTTTCAAGGTCCTTGGCCAGCTCTATTCGATAATGGCCTGTTGCCGAGTCCAGAATCACTAGACCAATATCATCATTTTTCAGTGCCAGATTAACTGCTTTTTTGACAATCTTGTCCTGCTCTTCAAAATCATATGGCTCGAAGATTAGTAAATCTTTTATCATTGAATCGTACTGGTCACCAAAAATTTGTTGTATTCTATCTCTGGACAGACCTTCAGA
>DAOVXH010000034.1 GCA_030636255.1 Methanomassiliicoccales archaeon | reverse complement strand
GCCTTCACCAAAACCGAATCGAGCGTTCAGTTCCCGGAAACGGCCCCTGATCTCCTCCTCCATCAACCCGAACTCTTCCAAGGAGTAGGAGTGGCGGCTCTTGTACTCCTTCCCCCGCTGGGTATCCTCGGTGAGTCGTAGCTGGAAGGCCGGGTCCGCTTCCCAGCCAAACCGATCATAGATCTGGAGGACGAACCCTTTCACGTCCTTTCTTATCTCATCATGTATGCTTTTCGCCCTTTTCTGTTTAATACGGAACACCTGACCTTCCCTGATATTACTGGATTGGCTCTTGGAGAGTAATTTATTCAATTGCTTCGAATTCATATAGTGTTCCTTCTCATCACCCCAGGCAGCCATATCTATCATTTGGCTCTCTTTTGCAGTAGGTTTCATCTCTGCAGATAAAATCCTATAAACCCCACCAGGAAGAACCTCATCAATGACCATTCTCTGTGGTCGCTTTTTACTTCTGCTTTTAATCTCATTCACAATATCCTCTTTTTTTTCAACTTTTCCCATTTCTCATTCCTCCCATAATTTTCATCCATCAATTGACCTTTCCGAGCCATTCTCTATAGCCCAGACTTCCAGCCCCACTGTCATTAACACTTGTTCTCCTCTCTCTTGTAAAGCGTTAAATGATTATATATTACTTGTTAAATAAAAGTTAGCACGTTAATAATTACTATACTCCCTATCAGGATTCCACACCTCTCTCCATAACCAACAACTTGTCAACAGTATCCAGATGCTTTGCCACTGGCTTTCCCTTATAGGTAAGTTCATAATACTTGCACACCGCAATAGTTTTGTAGGTTTCCGAGATAACACCTCGCATGACAATTCTTTCAGACGGTGGAATCCTAAAAGCCATGGAGAACGGAGAACTGGCCATTGAAGATTTTATTGAGAAAAATTTGACTCCAAATGGGTATGACCTTACTATTTCCGAGATAAAGGTGGGCCAGGACGGAGAGCTGCAAAAGTCCGGAGATGTAATTATTTCTCCTGGCCAGTGGTTTGCTGTCAGCACCAAGGAATACATCAAATGCGGGCCAGAGATTACCACTCAATTGTGGATACGTACTACATGGGCCAGGCGTGGAATCATCTCCAGCTTCGGAAAGGTGGATGCCGGCTTTGAGGGCACATTGACCTTATCAGCCCACAATTCTTCAGATAGGGATGTTATTATTCCCATAGGAGAAAGGTTTGCCCAGATTATTTTTGAAAGACTGGATGCCCCAAGTCAGAAGGTTTATGCAGAGCGTTCTGGAAACTACCAGGGCCAGCGCGGAGTGAAATTATCATGATTCGGGCTGTTCTCTTTGATGTGGGTGAAACTCTAATCACTTCCATGGAGATGGTTGATACATTCCAGGCTATTCTCAAGGAGAAGGATATTGAGATAGATTTGGAAGAAATAAGAGAGGCACATGAGAATGCTAGTAAAGAATTTCTCAGCAAAAAACGAGACATAAGGCCAACAGGCAGAGGAGATTTCAATAAAGTTTATGCCTCGTGGAATGATGAAGTTGTGAAGGAACTTGGCCTGAAAAATAAAGGTCTGGGCAAATACATCAGCAAACGCTGGTTTGATGTTGTTGGACTCAAGGCATATGATGATTCAGTAGTGGTGTTAAATCGCCTTTCTGCCATGGGATTGCGCATAGGCATTGTGACCAATGGGTATCAGGAAGAATTGGAAACCGTTCTGAAGAAAATTAATGGACCACTGAAGACCAGCATGTTCGATGTTATTGTTGGACGGGACACTGCAGGTGCAGCAAAACCTGACCCAAGACCTTTCCTTCATGCTGCTGGCTCACTTGGATTAAAACCAGAAGAAGTTCTCTTTGTAGGTGATAGTTTTTACAATGACTATGAGGGAAGCCAGGGTGTGGGAATGACTCCTGTCCTGATACTCAGAGGAAGAAAGCCCCCAGCCTATGCTCCAGATGATATTACCACAATAGAGTCACTGGATGAATTGATGAACCTTGTTCAGTAATTGCAAAAATATATTGTCGTACGACCTACACATTCTGCTTTGACTACATCAATTAACAAAGATGTCAAAACAGAACATCTGCTGGCTGGGAGAATAAGTATGCACTTCCTGAACATTTTCAATGGACACCTTTCTGCCATATGATTTTGCCAGGCTCATTATGGAGTTCTTAATCATGTCCAGTGTTTCCGGTTCCTGGATAGTATACAGATGTATTGTGCCACCCTTTTTTACAGCGCCCATGGCCACGTCAAGAAACTCAATAGCAGTGTGAGGTAAGTTCATGATTATACGGTCAGGTCTAGGAAGCTGAGTGGCCCTGATTCTTGCGTCACCCAGCATAGGTGAAATCTTTTTTATTTTATTTATTTTTATATTTTTAATGAAATAATTTATTGCATCTGGGTTCTTGTCAATGGCGAAAATGGCTGTTGGCTTTCCTGTACTGGCCAGCAAGATTGAGAATGGCCCAACTCCGCAGAACATGTCCATTATTACCTCATCTTGTTTGACTAAATCGGAAATTCTTTTGCGCTCGGTTGCCAGCCTCGGTGAGAAATACACTTTTGCCAGGTCCAGTTCATATCTCATGCCATACTCTTTCTGAATGGTGTTTGTGCGGTTTTCTCCGGCCACTATCTCCAAATCCCTGGTGCGGAACTCTCCTTTAACGCCTCTGTCAATTGCCACAACCTTGGCATTCTTATTGGTTTCCAGAAGAGTGCTGGCTATGTCTTTTGCATATGGCTCAAGCTCTGGAAATAATTTGAGAACGAAAATATCTCCAACAATATCAAAGGAATTTGGCACCTGCTCCATTAAGCCTGGTGGCAAATCTAGAATATCTTTAAAATTCACTGGTGGGTCTATCTCCTCAAGCTCTTTTTCCTGAACCGGATATCTCAGGCCGTCCTCGGAAATTATTGGTAGGTAAACAAATTTATCATCGCTGGCTATGTGCACATCTGTTCGCAAATTATCAGAATCTGAAAGTATTAAACGTGTGTTCTCCCCTTCCTCCCTGGGGACAACCGCACAGAGACATTTCATGGTGCTTACATGGGAAAGCTAATATTCATAGGTTTGGGACTCGGCAACGAGCAGGGCATAACCCTAAAGGGATTAGAGGCAGCCCGAGCTTGTGATTTACTGTTCATGGAAAATTATACTTCAATTCTGGAGGAAGGCAGCATCCAGAGGCTTGAAAAACTCCTTGATAAATCAATTATTTTACTTGACAGAGCAGGTGTGGAAACCGAGAGCCAGATTGTTGAGGCCGCAGAAAAAAAGAACGTGGCATTTTTAGTGCCTGGGGACCCAATGAGCGCAACAACCCATGTTGATCTGCGAATACGGGCAATGACTGTTGGCATACCCACCGAGGTTATTCACGGGGTTTCCATTTTCACAGCTATTCCAGGACTTCTTGGATTGCAGAACTACAAGTTCGGCCGCACAGTGACCATTCCGCTGCCAGAACCCAATTTCCACCCAACAAGCTTCTATGAAAAAATACTTGATAATTACAAGGCAGGCATGCATACAATTTGCCTGCTGGACATTAAACAGGACCAGAACAAGTTCATGACAGCAAATGAGGCTTTGGAAGTTCTTGGTTCAATCGAGGAAGAACTTGCTGGCGGTTTACTGCCGCCGAACCGCCTTGTCTGCGTTGTGGCACGTGCCGGTTCTGATGATGCTATTGTCAGGGCAGGATATTTCAAGGATATGCTCACAGCAGACTTCGGAGAACCGCTGCACTCGGTTGTGATTCCCGGGGAATTGCACTTTTTGGAAGCTAAAGCTTTGGTTGAGCTGGCCGGAGCCCCGGAAAGTATACTGGACTAGTACTTTCGGTTACCTCCCATCAACCCTTTTATACTATACTTTCAATGCCTAATAGAATTGTTCACCAATGAACAGGACGTGAACCATATGGACAAGTACGAGAAGCATGTAAACGAGATTTTGGAAGCTATCGGCAAAGACGATGTTGATAGGAGTGAGATAGAAAGAGAGCTAAAGAATTATGTAGAGGAATTCAGGCTCACTGTTGGGGAAGCTAAAAAGTTAATAGCCAGAAAGCACGGAGCCAATATTGCAGTTTCCTCCGAGGGAACACAGAAACTGATTCGTGATTTGAACCCGCTGGATAAGAATGTAAATCTGCTTTGCAGGGTTGTTTTTGTTGCAGAGAAAGAAATTACACAAGAAGACCAGCCAAAAATGATATTATCCGGCATTCTGGGGGATGAAAGTGGAACCGTTCCATTCACCCACTGGGAGAAGGGTGATTTAACACTGGCAAAAGGCGATGTGATTAAGATCGAACATGCCTATATTACCGAGTGGAGGGAGCAGAACCAGGTAAATATCGGGACCAGAGGTAAATTGGCCATGATGGACAAGTCTGCTATGCCGGAGTTCAAGGGCACTGGCGGCGGAGGCAATTTCAAGCCTGCGGAGCCATGCAAGATTATTGGCCTGGGAGATGCAACAGGCAATGTTATGGTTGATGCCAGGATTTTGACCATGGAACTGAGAGAGGTCAATGTCAGCGGCGAAAAGAAGGATGTCATGAGCGGCACAATGGCCGATGAAACTGGAAAGGTTTCCTTCACCTGCTGGGGAAAGGCCAAAATGAAAGAGGGGGACGCAATAAAAATTAATAGTGGCTATCTTCGAAAATGGAGAGGAATGCCACAACTGAACTTTGATTCCAGTAATGTTGACAAGTCAGATGAGGACCTGCCAGGGGAGACCGAGCTTGCCAAACCTGTGGCAGTAAATATTAATCATCTGGCCAGGGTCGGCGGAATGGTTGATGCCGCAGTTGATGGTGTTATATTGGATGTTCGCCAGGGCAGTGGTCTTGTATTCAGATGTCCAGAATGCAATCGTGTGCTTCAAAAGAACATTTGCAGAGTTCATGATGAAGTAGAAGGCAATCCAGACCTCCGCACAAAGGCAGTGCTGGATGACGGCACAGGCGCAATGACCGTTATTCTGAACCGGGTTATTTCCGAAAGATTGCTTGGTAAAAGCTTGGACCAGTGCATGAAAGAGGCAAAAAAGGCAATGGACCAGAGCATAATACATGACCAGCTTTTTGATAAATTAGTAGCACAGCCAGTCACCATAATGGGCAATGTTACATCTGATGAGTTCGGATTGATGATGATAGCCAGCGGAACTGATTTTTTGAAACTGAACCCACTTGAGGATGCAAGAAAGCTTCTGGAGGAGATTGCATGAACGGCAGGGAAGTGGCCTGGAGAGTATTTGCCGGCGAGCTTAACGATTCCTCACTGGTTGAAAAGGGCGAGGAGGAACGGGCCCCATCATATGTCATAACACCACTGGGTGCTAGAATTAATCGGGTTTACATTGTTGGTGTTATCACCGACCTGGAAAACGTCGGTTCCCCGGAAGAACCAATCTGGAGGGCCAGAATCGCAGACCCCAGCGGAACAACCTTTGTGTCAGCAGGCCAGTTTCAGCCTGAAGCCGCACTTGCGCTGTCCAAAATTCCTGTGCCCAGCTTTGCAGCAATAATTGGAAAGGTTCGGGTTTATTCGCCAGAGGATGGAGTCATGTACCTATCCATCAGCCCGGAAGTGGTAAAGCAGGTGGACAAGGAGATGCGGGACAGCTGGGTCCTTGACAGTGCCAGGGCCCTGAAGCACAGGCTCGAGGGCATGTCAGAGGCACAGAACATGAGCTCACCATCAGTTGATGAATTGGTAGACTTAGAATTCAGCAATTCACTGGCCATGGGCATTGTCTCGGCAATCGACCATTATGGTGATATTCCAATGGAACGGTACAGGGCCATGCTTCTGGATTCTGTGCGCTACCTGATTCCAGAGGAGGGGGGCGGCTCAGAGGAACTTCCTGAACCAGCTTCCGAGTCAGAGCCAGAAAAATATGAGGACATGGAAAACTATGATAAGCCCCCAGAACCACCAGTGATGGAGCCAAAGCCAGAAAAAGCAGATGAGCCTGAGGCTGCAGCCACGTCAGAAGATGAGACGCCAATTGATTCAGATGAGGAACTTACTGATGACGAGGAAAAACTCATTCGATTGATTAATAAGATGGACCCTGAAAGTGGAGGCATGGACTGGGACGAGCTTGAAAAGGCTTCCAAGAAAGACAAAATGAAAAAAGAGGTATTCGAGGAAGCAATGGAAGGCCTGCTGGACAAGGGCCTTGTCTATGAGCCAATGCTTGGAAAAATAAGAAAAATATAGCCTACTGGCTAACTATTAAAAAAAATTGAAAATCTTCCACAGAAAGCCATCTCAAACTAGATTGGAGTTTCTGTAAGCATAAATAATTAAACTCCAACGAACTGGATAGAAATATAATATAAGCACAGTTCGCAAACTGGAGTTAGATTAAAGCAATCTATAAGCTAGAACGTTGTTCTAACACAGTTTCATATCTCTTTTATTTCGTCAACAAGCTTTCTTTCTGCTTCCCTGATTTTGTCAACTGCCACATGCTCGGCATGATGTATCTTTTCTGATGCATCATGCGCAAAGTGTTTCATATCCTCAGTGAGCTTCCTGACCTTTGGCACACGCTCTGGTGAGGCCTCAGTCTGGACGAATTTTGGGAAGTACTTGAGGACTATTACATCTCCAACGCTGCTAATCCACCTGTAAGGCACACTAACTGGCCTGGAGTGCTCTACCAGGAGAGGATTCGGATTGCTAACAAATAATCCCTCTATCTTCTGGGAGTCGGTCTCGATTATCAGGTCATCTACATTTCCCAGGGCGATTGCCTTGTCTGTGTAGACTTCCATTCCAATAAGGTCGCTTATTTCCGTAAGCATAATATCAAGACCTGATACACGTCCTCTTTTTTATACTTTTATATCATGGCGCGTAAAATTGAGGGAAACTTAAAGCTTATATAACGTTGTTCAATATTTGGCCTCAACATCCAATAAGAAAGGTTGGTGTAACATATCTCGGAAAAGATACCTGAAGGAAAGATCATAAGCACGATTCATGGGGGACCAAAGGCCCTTGAGTTGAGCCTTGAAAAGCTCAAAAAATTTGAGTTCACTGGCTATATACTGACCCAGAAAGAGACTGCTGGCTCTGTTTCCGAATCCTACCTTATTGTGAAAGATGGCGTACTCATTTCAGCCATCTACGGCCGCAGGTCTGAAGATAAGTTCATTGCAACCAAGAAAGGGGAAGAAGGGCTGAAGCTGGCCTGGGCTGACTCTTATGACAAGGAAGCAACGCTGGAAGTTCATGGAAGATTGGACATTGGTATTATTTTGACAGAATTCCCAAATGCTGGCGTTACCAGGGGCGGCGAGAGGAAAAAAGTAAAAAAACGCCGAACAAGATTCTCACTTGAATGGGGCGAGGAGGACCAGGCAGGTCTGGAAACCAAGGAAGTTCCTGCAGATATGAAAAATAAACTGGATAACTGGAAGTCCCAGGGCTATATTGTGAAATCACTCCAAGACGCTTTGCAAATGGATGTGGAGCAGGCCAAAATTCTTTTCCAGCAATTTGAGATAAATGTGAAGCGTGCCGAGTTCCTGAAAACAGAAGTGGAAGAGTTGGACACCAGAAAATTCACAATGGACACTGAGCGAATCAAGGCCATGCTGAAAAATCCATCCAAGTTAACCGCCGTGGAGGCTGCACTCCAGGGCCTCAAAGTGAAGATAGAGCAGGAGCGTGCCAGGGATGCAGAAGAAAAGCTGGCACAGATGATGTCCGAGAAAGAGGCACAGAAAAAGAAAGAAGAAGATGCAAATGACATTGATGACCTTGAGCTTGCAGCTCCAGAAATTGATAGCACAGAAAAGTCACCTGAAATAGCTGAAACTTCGCCAGAAGCCACAGATAAATTAGCTGGCCACGGGGAGATTATTCCGCCTGAGGCAGAGGACATGGATAGCTGTTCCATTTGCGGGGCAGACCTTCATGGAAGAGAAGAATGCCCTGCCTGTGGCAATGACCATGTAAACCAGGAACTTCAGCCAAAGGGAGAGGCAAATCTGGTTCCTGCCTATACCTTCGAATCCTTTGTGGTTGGTGAGAATAACAGATTCAGCCAGGCTGCTGCAACGGCAGTTTCAAAAATACAATCTTCAGCATATAATCCACTTTTCATCTGCAGCGGAGCAGGGCTTGGAAAGACACATCTGCTCAATGCCATTGGAAATTATGTGGTGGATAATTTCCCAGAGAAAAAGGTGCTATATGTTTCGGCAGAGAGGTTCATGAACGAGTTCATCGAGGCAACAAAGACAAACAAAAAAAGGCAGTTCAGAAAAATTTATCGAGATTTGGATTTTCTGCTGCTGGATGATATTCATTTCATAGCTGGCCAGGAAGCAGTCCAGGACGAATTTTTCCACACATTCAATACACTTTACAAGGACGGCAAGCAGATAGTCATGACCTGCGACCGCCCTATCCGAGAAGTTCCAGGAATAAAAGATAGACTTGTTTCACGTTTCGAAGCTGGCCTTATAACAGATATGCAGCCAGCCGTGGTTGAGACCAGGCTAGCAATCCTCAAGAAAAAGTTAGAGAGCAGGAGAATGGTGGTGGGTGATGATGTGCTGATGTTCATTGCAAAACGCTATACCAAGAATATAAGAAAGCTGGAAGGTGCTTTAAACACATTGGCTGCCTATTCAGAATTGATGAATGTACCGCCTACCCTGGATGCTGCTAAGCTGTCCCTGAAAGATGAGCCTTCGGATGAGGAGCCAGAGATTGAGGAAGAACCTTCCGAGCCTGAGCCTGAAATTATACCACTGGAAAGGAAGACTGAAAAGCTGAAGGTCTCCCACAGTTATCTCATAGAAGAAGAGAGGCCAGTCAAGTGCTTTGAGTATTTTGTGGACAATCTGAATATGGGCCTCAATGGCATGGCCATGACCCGATTGAACCCGAAAAGAGTGAGAGAAGGCCATGATGTTGGTGAGGCACAGATACTCTGGCTCACGGACCGGGACGGAGATCCGGACGACCGTATCACGCCAGTTCTGGAGCGCATCATCTACAAGATTGAGGATTTTTTGAACTCACCAGGCAAATCAATTCTGTTAATTGACGGATTAGATTATCTGATAAGCAATAATAGCTTTGATTCTGTTCTGCGATTTCTCAGGCGGCTCATAGATGAAATATCCGAGAGCGATACTGTTTTCATAATGTCTCTTACTCCGGAAACAATCGACGAGCAGGGCCTCAAGATACTTGAAAGGGAAATGGAGATAATTTCCTTCCTAGATGAGTAAATGTTTTTCAACTCTAACACAGAAAGCTATCTCTAACTTTTGAGAACGTTATAATCTCTTGCAAGGGGAGTTTTCTGAGAACAATAAACAATTAAACTCCAGTAAAACTGTAATATCAAAGCAATCAATAAGCTGCCACGATGTTGAAGTACAGTTTTATTGTTTTGCCTGGGAGATAAAATCCTTAAAGTCTTTTATAGAACTCAGAGCCTCACAATAATCTCCCTCGCGGACAGAATTATTGGCATCCTTTAGGATATTGACTGGTTGGGTTATGTCCACATTCATCATCTTTATTTCACGAAGGGTTATTTTGGCCTTTCTCATCTCACTGGCTATGTACCCGGGCAGAACCCTTGTAAGACTTTCTGTGGCCTTTTTTGCCATTTCCGAGGCCCTTTCATTGTCATCCAGGTCTATTGAAACCTTTGCTTCATCGAATAGGGATTTTGCCTCGGCCACATTCACATGAAGGGCCATTGCATCGTCCAGTGTCTTGCCTATTAACTCTAACTCAGCCTTTGGTAATGAAGAACTTGTTGAGGAGGCCATCTGGCTTTCCATTTTCTTCATTTCATCTTTAGCTGTGTGGAAATCAGATGCGTCCATTGATTTCTTGATATTTTCAACAGACATCTCCAATACAGAAACATCAACCCCTGCCTTCTTCTCCAGGGCAATGGCATTCTGGAATGCCCTCAACTTGTTTATCATGGCTGTTCTAAGGTCACGTTCAAGGCCTGCTTTACCTTCCTTCACCAACTTTATGGCATTATCCAGGTCTCGTTTTTTCCCGGCGGTAACTGCCTTGTTTATCAATGCCTTGCTGGCTGAAATATCAATCTTCATCTGATTGGCAAGTATCAGGAGCTTCTTTACCTCGCCAATATATCTAGGAAGTTCCTTGTAGCTCTCCTTCTTGGCAGTTGCCGGGTCTGGCTGTACTTTGGACACTACTGGCTGCTCTGAAGCTGCTGGTGAAGGGGTTGGAGATACCGGAGCTGGTTTGACCTCTGCTGGTTCTGGAGTTGCCTGGGGTTCTGCAGGCTTTTCCTGTGCTGCCTGTTTTATAGATTTCATGCGCTCTGAAAAGCTCTGTCCATCACTGGGGGCTGGCTTTGCAGGTTCCGGGCTGGGCATTGGTGGCTTCTCTTGCACAGGCGCAGGTGTTGGTGTGGGCGTTGGTGCAGGTGTTGTTGCAGGCGTTGGTGCTGGCTTGACCTCTGTGGTTTTTGGCGCTGGTTCTGAAGCTTTTTCAGGCTCTTCAAGGGTCCCTTCCTTCATGGCCTTCATACGCTCGGCAAAGCTCAATTCTTTCTTTGGCTCTTCAGGCTTTGGCGCCGGTTCTGGAGATGGGGAATCCTTCACTTGTTTCAACCGGTCAGCAAAACTAACTGGCTCAGCAGGTATTTCAGGCGTTGGTGGCACTTCCGGTTCTGGAGAAGTCTCTACTGGCGGCTCAGAAGTTTCTACTATTTGAGAAGAAATATCTGCAGGCACTTCAACCGCTGGCTCGGCAGGAGTCGGTTCCTCTTCTGCCTCAAACTCGGCGCCGCAACTTGGACATTTATCAACAGTAACATCAATCATGGCTTTGCACATTGGACACTCGAATACCTCTTCCATTTCAAATTCTACACCACAATGTGGGCATGCATTAGCATCTGCCGGAACTGCTCCACTACATTCCGGGCATTCGAAAGCTTCCTCAACTGGGCCTGCTGGCTCCATAACTTCATCATCAGCTACTTTCAGAAGGTCCGTAAGGTGGCCATTACCATCGGCCATAAGGTGACTTTTCAAGTCTTCAGCGTCCTGGGGAGCGGCATCTAATTCCTCGGCTGCGAATAATGAAAGGTCAGTGTTGCAAGAAGGACAAACCATAGCCTGGGCTGATACTGCTTCGTCACAGACTGGACATGTACGAGTTCCCTGTTGGGCCTCACCTTCTGCCAAATATACACCTTGATTTTCTATTTGGGTGAAGTAAACTTTGTTATTAATGTTTGTGGGATTTTACTCAACTACCCATTAAGGGCGGTATTCAAGCTGGTTAACTAATTGTAAAATAAAAAACATAATATCATTTTTGTGGGTAACTTTAAATCCAAAAACCGCGCTACCCCATGAAAAGTTCTTTGGGGGACTAACTGTGTTCAAGAATTCAATATCAGGAATGGAAAAAGTTTTCAAGACAGACGTCGAACCACCATGCGTTGTGCTTATCACCGGACCGCCAGGTTCCATGAAAACCAGCTTTTGCTATACATTGATGTCTAAATATCTGGAATCTGTGAATCAGTTCGGGCTTTACTGCACCCTCGAGGAATCATCCCAGAGCCATCTGAGAAATATGAAGAGCCTGGGTATCAAACTCTCGCCCCACATGCAGATATCGGATTTCACTGACCTCAGGGAAGTGGACAAGGTAGTTGATGAGGGTGATGAGACTGATTATATCAAGTTCATTGAAAAGATGATTGTGTATTTCA
The DNA here is from genome assembly GCA_030636255.1 of Methanomassiliicoccales archaeon. Lineage (GTDB taxonomy): Archaea > Thermoplasmatota > Thermoplasmata > SG8-5 > SG8-5 > JAGLQM01. The sequence goes on along the minus strand of DAOVXH010000034.1, from coordinate 494 downwards.
AGAAAAAGTACGGAGAGAAGTTCACTATATTCTCATTGGACTCCCTTGGAGCGCTATACTCATTGATGGAAGATGAGGGGAAGATGCGCAAACGTATGTTCTATTTCTTCAAGATGCTGAGAGACAATAATCTCACTGCTTTCATAATCATGGAAAGAAGCCTTGGAGCAGAAAGCCAGCTACTTGGAAATGAAGGTTTCCTCGTGGATGGAATTATCATGCTAGGTCTTGACAGGAGCCGGGGAAAACTTGTTAGGTATCTCCAGGTGGAAAAAATGAGAGCAACACAACACAGCATGGAAAAACACGCCGTGGAGATAGGGAAAGAAGGAATTGTCGTTCTTGGACCTATTTTTGACATGGGAGATTAGCTAGTTTAACTATATGACATTACCAAAAAGCACTTAATCTATAAACGTATCCACAATCAATATAAAATGAGTTATTGGGAGGAATTCCTTTGGGTGATGAACCATCAATTTGGGAAGTAATGC
>DAOVXH010000088.1 GCA_030636255.1 Methanomassiliicoccales archaeon | reverse complement strand
TTCCAGGGAGGCATGGCTTTCCTTGGGTGGCTAGGTGGGACTGGCTTTGCCGGTCAAATAGAATCCATAGACCACTGGATTGCCTTTGGATTATTGGCCATCATCGGCGGCAAGATGATTAAAGAGGGCATGGAACAGAAGTCCCAGTGTGAGACCTTCAATATCCGTAAAATCAGGGTCCTGGTAATTCTATCAATAGCAACAAGCATTGATTCACTGGCCATTGGAATAACCTATGCATTTCTTCAGACTCCCATATTCATTCCGGTGCTGCTGATTGGTATAATGTCCTTTGTGTTCGCAATAATGGGCTCAACCCTGGGAAAACGCCTTGGCCAGTATTTTGGAAATCGTATGGAAATAATCGGCGGCCTAATTCTCATAGGTCTTGGAATTAAGATTCTTCTGGAACACACCATTCTGGCCTAGAGAATAAATGACTCGGCAGGCCTATTCAATTCCTCTAACTGGGAAGTTATTTTGTCAACCCGATTTGTCTCTCCCTTTTCCAGATACCAGGCAAGTGCTTCATCAAGCAGTGGAATGGCTTTTTCGGCATCTTCTTTCTTGATGTAGAGAATTCCGAATTCTTCCTGGGCCAGGGCCAGGTAATCTGGCGACCTTGCTGTTTTAATGAACTCTATGCTTTTTTTGAATCTTTCAATGCCATTTCTCCACTCTGCTTTTTCACGATGATACTTGCCCCACATGCAGTTTAACTTTGAATGTGCAATTGGGTCCTTAAAATCTCTGAGAACCTTCTCTGCTCTGACCAGATGTTCCCTGGCCTCTGAGACCTTTCCAAATTCAATAAGAGTGCTGGCAAGATTTGTTAGAGCCCAGCCTTCCATTCTGAGTTCTCCGGAATCCCTGGTGTGTTTAATTGCTCTTTCGTATCTATCAATGGCCATAGGATAGTTTTCCATTTCCTCATAGACTCTGGCCAGATTATTGTTAACACGGCCAACCTCGGCACTATTGTCAAGTGCCTTGAAAAGGTTTATAGCCTCCTCATTATTTTTGATGGAAGCATCATAGTTCAGCAGGTCAAGGTAAACATTTCCCAGACCAGACTTCATCAGAGCCTTTGCGGCCTTTTTCTTTATCTTCTCATTTTTGGATTGTGCAGCAAATGGACCCAGTGCCTTGAGGGCCTTGTTGTATTTATCCAGGGCATCATTGTGCATTCCCAGCCTCCATGAGATAGAGCCCAGGCCAGTCCAGGAAAGTGCAACATCATAATGCTGATTTGTACCTATTCCCTTTCTGATGGCAATATTATACTTCTCCCTGGCATCATCCAGCTTTTCAACTGAACGGCTAAGTGCCCTGGCAGAGAGTCGCAATATTTTAACCTCGAATATCTGGGCGTCCCACTTGCTAAGATCATTCAGATACCCACGGGCGATGTTCAGTTCAGCAATGGCCTCATCCGCCATACCAACTGCCAGCTTCTTATTGGCTATCATCAACTGGGCCTCTATTATATTGGCTGGTTCCTCTTTTCTGGCAACTGCATTGTCCACAACATCCAGTGCTTTTCTATATTCCAAAATATCCTTGTGTATCTGTTCAGCCCGTTTCTCTCCGGTATAGCTCTTTATGGCCCAGGTAACCTTCTCGGCCAGAGGTTCAAGGTCATCGCAGCAAATATGGTCCGGGTCTATGTCCAGTACCTTGCATTGCTTCTCAAGAATGAACTTGCCACTAAATCCAATTTCCTTCTCCAATAACAGCGTAAGCTCTTGTTTAAGATCTAATTCTTCCACCATGATCTCCCCAATAATCAATTAGAATTTGATGGTATAAAAGACCTCGGAGTATGATTTATAGTTTAGTAAGAAAATGCACTAATTAAATAGCAAAATTCTAACATCAACGCAATGATGGAGAACAGGTGAACTCAACGGCCGAGAATTGCCCTGGATATCACAATACGCTGAACCTGGCTTGTTCCCTCGCCAATTTCCATTAGTTTTGTATCACGAAGCATTCTTTCCACTGGATAGTCCTTTGTGTAACCGTAACCACCATGGATCTGGATTGCATTAAGGCAGGTCTGGGTGGCTCGTTCAGAGGCATACAACTTTGCCATTGAAGCTTCCTTGGAGAACCTTTCACCCTGGTCTTCCATCCATGCTGCCCTGTAGACCAGAAGACGTGCTGCCTCGGTCTGGGTTGCCATGTCTGCCAGCATCCATTGAATTGCCTGGAATTTGGCAATTGGACGGCCGAATTGCTCACGCTCTTTGGCATACTGGACTGATTCATCAAGGGCACCCTGGGCAATTCCAACGGCCAATGCTCCAACTGCGGCCCTGCCCCTGTCAAGGATGTTCATTGCACCGGTAAATCCTGTGCCTGGCTCTCCAAGAATATAATCCTTGGGAATTCGGCATTCTTCAAACACCAACTCGGAAGTGTGAGAGCCTCTGAGGCCCATCTTATCCTCTTCGGTTCCAAGGCTGTAACCAGGTGTGCCAGTTGGTACCACAAAAGCGCTTATTCCCCTGGCTTTCATTGATTTGTCAGTGATGGCCATAACTGTTACATAATCTCCAATTGCAGCATTGGTTATGAAAGTTTTAGTTCCGTTGAGAACCCATTCATCACCATCCAGAGCAGCAGTTGTGCGCATTCCTCCTGAGTCGGAACCTGCGCCAGCCTCTGTCAATGCCCATGAAGCAAGTTTCTTTCCTGCGGCAATATCCGGGACCCACCTTCTTCGCTGCTCTTCGCTTCCTCTTTCATAGATATGCCCCAGGCCAAGTGAATTGTGGGCTTCCATAACTATTCCAGTAGAGCCGCAGACCCTGGCTATTTCCTCCAGAGCTATCATATATGAAATCTTATCGCAGCCAGCACCGCCATATTCCTTTGGCACTGTCAGACCCATGAGGTTCATCTCGCCCATTCTCTGGAGAATTTCCCTGGGAACATCGCCATTCTTGTCGATATCGCCAGCTATTGGTTTAATCTCTGTCTCTGCGAACTTGCGCACAGTGCTTCTGAGCATCTCATGTTCCTTTGTGAAATTGAAGTCCATATTTCCACCAGGGCACAGAATGGCAATCTCAGATAAAAAGCTTGGTTAGAAATCTCAATCTACAATGCTTCTAACAATACGTCTATCATTCTCAAAAGTAAGCATCTTCAGTGCTTCAGATGGCACTTCCCAGGCACAAGTGCTGAAATCTGGCTCAAGAACTGTTTCCTGCTCTATGCCGTTTATTCGCATGAGAAAATAATGCACTGTTTTCTTGTAATTCTTATCATCAGGCCGCCAAAGGAAGATATACCGCACAAGACCTATTTGCCTGATTACCTTCAATTCTTTGAGACCAGTCTCCTCCTCAACTTCTCTCAGGGCAGTCTGGATTAATGTCTCACCTGGCTCTGCCTTGCCCTTTGGAAGCACCCAGGTCCCTTCCTGCTTTCGCCTGAGTATCAGAACATGGCCATCTGGATTCAATACTACACCGCCAGATGAGGTTACTGACTCTGTGGGCTTTGTTGGGTCTGGCCGGCCGGTGAGCTGTTTCTCGGTCATCCCATTACCTCCGCTTGACTGGTGCCGTCATTATTTTCCGATACTTGAATCACATTGCCCATGAGTTCCTTCACATCCTCAACATGGGTAATGAGGAATATTTGTTTAAATCTATTGCTCAGGCCATTCAGGGTGGTTAGCAATGCTCGTTTACGATGGGCGTCCTGACTTCCAAATATCTCGTCCAGCACTATCATGTCAAAGTTATTTGTGCCATATCTGGAGGCTATTATTTCAGAAATTGCCAGCCGCAGACATAAATTGGCCAGGTCCATTTCTCCGCCTGAATATCTATCCAGCTTATGCATCTCCCCGGCATCCCGGATGGAAATCTCATAGTCCTCGTTCAGCTCTATTTCATTATAGCGGCCTTCTGTGAGAATCCCAAGAAGTTCACTGGACATGCTGGACAGTGCCGGTCGAATCCTGCTAATCAGATGTTTGCGGAAGTCGCCCATTATGGATTCCAGGGTAGCCAGTATTTCTGCTTCTGCCTTTTTATCCTGGTATTTTTTCTCCAATTTCCGCAGGCGGTTCAGGTCCTTGGCAAAGCCCTTTTTCCGCTCCTCCAGCCTGGCAATTTCCGAGTCGCATTTCATTTTCTCCCGGTCGGAGCTGCGAAGGTCCTGGCCCATCTGCTCAAATGCCAATTTGGTTTTATCAAAGGAATCCTGGTCAAAAGCAATGCCATCCAATTCCTTGTTGGCATCCTTCAACTTGTCCTGGGCATTGGCAATCTTGGATTCAAGGTCAGCCTGGCGCTTCTTTAACTTGGCTCCGCGTTCTACTCTGGTCTGAAGTTTTTCAAAGTCCTTCAGCTTGTCCTTCAATCGTATTTCCCTTTTAGCCAGTGCCTCGGAAAGTGCCTTTGACTCTGCCCTGGCATTCTGCATTTTTTCCAGGGCATTGGAGAGCTTCTGGCTCTGCTTTTCACGGTCATTTATCTGGTCACCAAAGGCATCCAGCAATTTCTGATAGGTTGCACCCAACTTTCTTTCACAGGTTGGGCAGTCTGATTCCGGGCCCATGTCTTCTATCTCGGACATGCTGGCCTTTATTTCATCAATCTCCCTGGCAAGCTGTTTAATGCCTGCCCTGTGACCGGCAATTTCCGCCACAAACTCGTCCTGGGATTTTCTGGCAATTTTCTGTTTATCCAGCACACCGTCCAGATCCTTTTGAGTCTTGGCAGATTTTGGCTCCTGCTTCTTCAGCTCTGCCTCGTCAGCAGCCAAGAGTTTCAGGTCCTGTTCATCACCGGCCTTCTGTTCCTCAAGGGCAGAAAGTTTGGCCTCCAATGCCTTTTTGCCGGCCTCCAATTTTGCCAGTTGCTTTGCCTCATCCTCCTGGCCCTGAATCTCCTTCTTCAGCTTCTTGTGAACGCTTTCCACCTTTTTCAGTTCTGTGTCAAGCTTTTTCCCATGGGCTGCCAGTTCCTTTTCTTCCAGGTTTAACTTTTCAAGACCTTCTTCCAACTCCTCAATTGCCGAGCTGCCGTCTGCTGTGGTCAGGTCATCCCTGGCACTTTGAATGGCGTTTTTTGCATGCCTGGCATCCTCCCGAATCTGCTTGATGGCCTCATCAACACTTTCAATGCCCAGCAAACGCAATACCATCTTTTTCCGCTCGCTTTTAGGCTGATTGGTGAGTGCATTAAGCTCCTTTTGCCTTGCAAAAACAGAAATAAAGAACGATTTGTGGTCCATTCCAAATAATTTCATAAGTGCCTGGCTCACCTCCTCGGTTCCCCTGGCTATGATATTATCCCCGGCATAAAGAGTGGCATTCATTGTCAGGTTCTTGCCCTTCATTGTGCGCTCAACAATATATCCAGTATCCTCAAAGTCAAATTCTATCCGCACCATGCAGGGGTCTGTATGGGCTGTTCCCTGACGTTTGATGCTCTCCTTGCCAGTACGCACTATTTCCGATTGATTGCCAAAAAGCGCCCATGCAACAGCCTCCATGAGTGTGGATTTGCCAGAACCATTGGGACCGATGATGGAAACCATGCCATCAGGAAGTTCCAGGTTCGCAGACTTGTAACGGCGATAGTTCTGAAGCTGGAGCGTGCGGAGCCTCATTCTTCCAAACCTCCTGCCAGATACTTCAATCCCAATGCCTCAACCTTCTTGGGGTCAGCATTTTCCACAGCAGCCTTGTCCAGGTATGATACAAACTCTCTCTCCAGAGAATCAAAAGCCGCGTCCTGGGAAGCGATTTTCTGGCCTGCCTCCAATGTAGCTGGCCTCAGTTCAAAATGCAATGTGTCCTTTGTTAATTTTCTAATGTGACCAGTGTCCAGAAGTCCAAGCTCCCGACGGTTTATGTCCTGAAGCTTCTGGCGGGCAATAGCGCCTTCCAGGTCTGCCTTTTCAATACTTTTTTGAATCTTGGTGGAAATATCATCTGCCTTTTTTCCATTGCAGTCAATGGTTCTCAAATCAAGCATTGGCCTTATGTTGATTTCATGAAACTTCCATTTATTCTTTTTCAAATCCAGAAGAACAAAGCCCTTTGGCTGGCCTACCTGGCCGAACCCGAATCGCTCTGTCGAACCAGCATAGACTATGTTCTTTCCAACTTCCACATGCTCGTGATAATGCCCCAATGCCACATAATCCCAGTCCTGGTTCAGTTGACTATCAGTTGCCATTAGCTCATTGAACTCGTTCATGCGGAAAACTGCCAGTCCAGAAACAGCAGAATGAAGCATTGCAATGTTGAATTTGAATTTTTTATCAGGTTTCATGGCATCCAGCTCTTCCTCGAACAGTTCCTTATCAGCACAATGGGGCAGTGCGTGGACCTTCAAATCGCCGAACTCAAATGTCTGGCATTTGCCGGTATAAGCCAGATGCAGATTTTCAATGTGTTCAAAAACCTTGAAAACGCTGCCAGTTTCCCTGAGCCGCGGAGTCTCGTGGTTTCCTGATATTATAACGGTTGGAATTCCAGCATTGGATAATCGAAGTAACTGGCCAATAGCGAAACTTATGGCCCGATTGCTTGGCCGGACCGTGTCAAACAGGTCCCCAGAATGCAGCACCAAATTTACCTTACTATCAATGGCATAATCTATCACCTGGGCAAAGGCATTGAACACGTCCACCTCACGTTGATTGATGCTATTGTCGTCAAGCTTATTGTAGGCAGAATAGCCTATGTGTGTATCCGCAAGGTGCAATATTTTCATGTGCTCAGAAGAAGCCGGTATCAACCGATTTCTTGGCCTCCTTTGGCCCATTGGCCAGTGTTTTTAAATAAGTCTCATACAGGTCAACCTTCAATGGCAGGGCAAATGGAGTATTTGGCCCGGTAACAAGCCCTTCCCCGGTCATTAATGTCTGAATCTCATAGTCCAGCTTGGAAATATCCTGCCTGGCCGAACTTGTTAGCCGCTCCCGGTCCTGTCTATCTGCAAGTCCCAGAATCACTAATGTGTTAAATTGCGAGATAACCTCATTATCAATCAATTTGGGCTGCTGGCTTATGGCGCAAAGGCCGGTCTTGAACTTCCTGCCCTCTCTGGCAATCTGCGGAAATATGCCGCCCTGGGCATTATTGAACACCCGCTGGGCCTCCTCCAGTGCTATCAGACAGGTTGGTATTTCCTTGAACTCTTTCTTGTCTTTGAAGGTGTTTTGATTCTTCTGGAAAATCGCCCTGGCCAGGACGCTGGATATGAGCAATTCTTCTTTCTCGGAAGCTCCGGCAAGGTCAACCAAAATAACCTTGCCAGTATGCAATTGCTCGATTATGGTTCTGGT
>DAOVXH010000098.1 GCA_030636255.1 Methanomassiliicoccales archaeon | reverse complement strand
ATTATCTACCTGGCCCCTGATGAGACTGCTATTCTCTATTTCCAGGAAATCGTCAAGATTAACACCCCGTATAACAACCGGGAAATTGTTTATGACACTGAAACATGAGATCTCAGCGCTGGCTGCCTCCACATTTGGCTGGTCCTTAAGGTCCGCCACCAGTGAAGCATCAAGGCTCTGGGATGAATCTACCTGTGAAAGTGCAACCATGTCTCCTCCGAATACTGCCCTTGGAGTTGCTTCAATGCCCAGGAGCATGGGAATGCTGGCACTGAGCACCAATGTGCACAGGATAAGCCCCCAAATATTCTTTTTCTTCAGGAGGAACATCAAGCAGGCCTCCGTTTTGTAATGAACATTTTGGATGCCCTTATTGCTGGCCAGAATCCACCAATCAAACCAGATATCAGGGTAATAATCACAGGCAAGACAACCGAATTAAAATCAGCAGTTGGAGAGATGAATGATGCAACGCCCAATAGACTTGATATAGAAGATATGGCACTTGCGGCACAGAAGCCCATGGCAACGCCAAGTATGCCTCCGGCAAATGTTATGAAAAGCGCCTTGTAGATGAATATCTGGATAACGAAGTTCCTGTCAGCACCCATTCCTCTGAGGATCTTGATTGTCGGTGCATAGTACTCTGTTTCAATGGCAATTATGCAGTATACAAGAAGTGCAGTAATCAATCCGCTCATGAGAATGATGCCCCAGAGGTCCTGCTCCACCTGATATATGCCTCTTTCAAAGAAGCCTACAACTCCTGAAGTATGCCTGGTCTCAACCTCGTCTGTGTAACAAGGCTGCTCCTCCAGTGGAACTTCAGAGTCAGTTATCATCATGAAAGAATAATTTCCAGTCATTTTCGGCCTTATCTGGTCCATCTTTTCCCTGGGAATTATGAGCCAGTCATCTGGGAACATTGACCAATCCGAGTAATAACTGTTCAGGAAAATTTTTACAGACGTATTTTCATAGAATAGTCTGTATTCACTGATTCGTGGATGAGTAATATTAAAAAGGTTAATACTAAAATCCAGATTATTCAGTTCCTTTCTGAGTCCATCACCCATTATAGTCTGGCTGTTTGAACTTTCATTGGTCATGTTAAGGCCCAGGATGTCCATTGGGTCATAGATTGAGACCACATAGACATTTTCTATTGTTCTGTCATGATAATCCATAAACGTGACATTGGCAAATGTAAATGCCACAAATGTGGTATTATCTAAAGGCATAAGATTTCCATCTATCTGGCTCTGTGCAAAATCTTCATCTGAATACACAAGAACCGGGCCCTGGTCAAAGCTTGATGCTAGTTTTTCCGTGGTATCATGGAGTCCACCAACCATTGCTATGGTTCCGGCAAGATATGTCACGCAGAAGGCTACGCCTAGAATGGTGGCGAATATTCTGCGATTTAATTTCATGGACAATCTGGCTCTTATGGACAAGTGGTCACCCGAAATGCTTTAATATGTCCTCAGTGTAGGATTGTTCGCCTATAAGTATTCAGGCATAAATCCATATCGGTGGATTGAATGAAAGAAATGAAGGTTGTTGTCAAGAATGTCTGGAAGACATATGACGGGCATCGGGACATTTTGCGTGGTGTGAATCTGGTGATTCCTCCCAGGGAAATGGTTCTTATCAAGGGTAGGTCTGGCTCTGGAAAAACTACCTTATTAAACCTAATGGGCTGCATTGATGTGCCATCTCAGGGAGAAATCCAGCTCAATGGCTATGACACTGCTTCGCTTTCTGACAAGGAACTGGCCAATATTCGATTGCATCGAATTGGCATAGTTTTCCAGTCTCATAATTTGATTTCAGATTTAACAGTATATGAAAATGTACTATTGCCAATGAAGATTGCCAAGTGGCATGACGGTGACTGGCGTGTCCGTGAGCTTCTTCATACATTTGATTTAGATAATTACACAGAAAAATACCCTGATGAAATAAGTGGAGGAGAAAGGCAGCGCGTGGCTGTTGCCCGGGCACTGGCCAATAATCCTTCTGTACTTCTGGCAGATGAGCCAACTGCCTCATTGGATCTGGATAATTGTGACATTGTAATTGATGCGTTTAAGAAGGCAAACCGGGAGTTTGGAGCCACCGTCATAATAGCCAGCCACGACCCAGCAGTGGAGGACCATGTGGCAACCAAGTATTACCTCAATCGAGGCGAGCTGATGGAGGACCTGTGATGAATCAGGAAATGAAATTGCCTGGAAACATTCCATTGGACCTTCTTATAGTAATCATATTTTCTACCATTGGAGCCCTGATGGCCTTTGCTTTGCCAGACGGAAATTTTTTGAGAGTAATTTTAGGCATTCCCCTACTGATATTTTTCCCAGGCTATGCCCTTGTTTCTGTGCTTTGGCCTAGCAAGTCCCTGGAAAATATCGAAAGAATTGCCCTGAGCTTTGGCCTGAGCATTGCCATAACAGCCATTGTGGGTATTGCTATGCACTATACTGCTGGCCTTTCACTGACTTCAATTGTAATGGGTCTTCTGGTGCTAATCATACTTCTTTCAGGGTTGGCATTTTTCCAGAGAAGCAAAATTTCAGAGGATGAAGCGTTCGAATTTGAAATTCCAAAACCAATATCAATAATTCCTGACAGCAAGCCGGAAATGTTTATTGTTATTCTGCTGGCTGCCTGCCTTATTATTTCCGGAATCACATTTGGGTATCTAGTCACCCGTCCAGTGTCAGGTGAGAGTTATACTGAATTCTACATAATGGATATCAATGGCACAACTCAGAATTATCCTGTAAATCTTTCCATAAATGAAGTTGGCCAGGTCATTGTGGGAATTAGTTGCAATGAATATAATTACACAGAATATGAAATCCTTTTTGGCCTGGAAAATACCGGTGATACTGGTTTGACATCAACCTGGGAAGAACCACAAGTCATGAATTCAATGATACTTACAAGGCACAATGTGAGCCTTGAGCATGATGGCACATTCGAGGATGTATGTGAATTCAGGTTCACGTCTCCTGGAATTTACAAAATTGTCTGGGAACTGGAGATGAACGGTCAGAATACAAATTACCAGGTTCATCTATGGGTGGAAGTTTACTAGGCCATCATGATTTCTGCTGTTTTTCCAGATTGTCATAAAGAGAAATAAGTTTCCTGCTCTCCATGTTCCAGTTATATCTTTCCTGAACTGCCTTCCTGCCATTATCCCCCATGGCTTCCCATTGTTCTTTGCTGTTCAGTATTTTATTAATCTTCTGGGCAAGGTCAATAGCATCACCGGCCTTGAACACCAAACCACTATTAGTTCCGTCCACCACTCTTTTCAGTGGCCCAACATCACTGACCAGTATGGGTTTTCTCAGGTACATAAACTGGAAGATTTTGTGGGGTATTGTTGACTCTGTATGAGGATTGCTATGATGTGGAATTATGCACACATCACTTTTCTTCACATAGCTTATGGAATCTGAAAATGATATCCAGCCAGTCATTTCTATCTTGTCTTCCAGCTTAAGCTCCTTCATCTGCTTGTCCAGGCCAAGAACCTGAATTTCCCTTTCCTTGCCCCCTATGATATAAAGATATACTTCCCTGTCTTGATTTACTATTTCCAGAGCCTCAAGAACAGTGTCCATTCCCCTGTGCAATGAAAGGCCGCCAGAGTACACAATGTTTGGCTGTTTGAGATGAATATCTTCATTTCCTACCTCATCCAGTTTTGTAATATCTGCATGATTGGAAACAATTGTTATCTTATTTTCAGGAATTCCCATCTCCTCCTGCAGTCTATCTTTTGCCTCCTTCTCAACAACGATTATGTGGTCTGCCATCCTACAGGAAAACCGTTCCATCATTTCAAGAACCTTCACAACCATTCTTATTCCAAATGATTTTTTCTTCACTGGGCCAGCGTATCCTATCATTGCCGGATAATTTTCATGAAGATCCAGAACAATTTTTTTGCCCAGCACCTTGCCTGCCAATATGGTTGAAGGAGCCATGGGCACATCATGCACATGAAGAATATCCACATTATTTTTCCTGGCAACTTTCAGGATTTGTCTCACAAGTAGAATAAAAAGCGTAACGTGGTCAATTAAAAATTCTTGCCTCATATTGATTCTATTTACATTAACACCAGACACATTTTCCTGAATTTTCTGATTGCCCTCGTTCCGGCATATTAGATGGATACTGTGTCCATTTTTGATAAGGGAATTTGCCTCCTTTCCCACTCTGATATCTGGTGGATAGGTATTGTCAGATAGAACCATGAGAATCTTCATTTTTCTGCCGCCTTTATTGTGTCCATGCATATCATATAGACCTTCTGGGCCACTGCATCCCAGCTATAATTGTTTTCCACCAGTTTGCGCCCATTGGCACCCATTTCATTCTGCTGTTTCTCGTCTTTCAAAAGAGCATTAATGCTCTGTGCCAGTTCCTCGCTGCTTTCTGGTTTGAACAGGATACCTGCATTATGCTGCTCCAAAATTTCAAACCCTCTGAGATTGCTGGCAATCACCGGCCGGCCGCATGCCATGTATTCGTATAATTTCAGGGGCGAGTATCCTGATTTCAGAGGTTTTTTCGGGGCTACGCAGACATCGCCAGCATTGATGTAAACTGGCACATCCTTGTAGGCAATTGCTCCAATGAATTTCACACTTTTTTCCAGTTTCATTTCTTTTGTGAGCTTCATCAACTCATTCTTCATGGGGCCGGAACCTCCAATGAGGATATTCGTATCTGGCCATTCCTTGAGGATTGTAGGAGTTGCCCTAATCAGTACTTCCAGTCCCTGCCATTGTTCCAGAATGCCAATGTAAACGATTGTCTTCTCTTTCTGGCCAAGCTTTAATGAGGCTCTTGCCTGATATTTGTCCATTGGCCTGAAATGATCAATATTGGCACCATTCGGAACCACTGTGATTTTATCTGGGTCTGCGCCGTATGTTTCAATAAAATGCTTCTTTATGCCCTGGGTTACGGTGATTATGCTGGCCCCGTGTTTGGAGCCCATGCTGTCAATCTTTCTGAGCATCCAGCTGTTTGAACCCTCTTCATCTGAGAGAATTCCATTAATTTCCAAAATAACTGGCTTTCTCAGAATTTTCCCCACCATAATGGCAGGCACAGTTGCTAGACCATGTCTTGCATAAATTAGCTTGACTTTCTTCCTTCTTCCTGTTTTTATACCAGAGAATATTATTTTCAGTGCATACCTGAGTCTAATCCCTCCGGTAATTTCTTCTCCCTTTACCTCTGGAAGTGTAATTTTTTTATGACCCTGGCCTGAGCTGCCCACCAGACTCACATTAAACTTCTTTGAGAGCCGTTCTATTAGTTCCAGCTGATGGGTTATTCCCCCGTAATCACTGGTTTTCACCAGGGAGGGGATTATTAAAACAGGTTCTTTCTTCAATTTGGACACCTTGATTATGGATTATATTCTCCAACATGATTGTATATATAAAAAGTGGGGTTGCTGTATATTTTATTGTAGCTAGGGCTTCGATCATACCCCTCGAATCGTGGTTCATATACCTCATTGTCTGGATTATGCATCACATCCTTGAAATAGCCAGACTGCCGATATGCATACCAGTCGTAGGGAAGTCCGTGGATATGCTTCATTGTTATATTGTCTTCAGGGGTAATGTAGGCATCCAGCTGCCCGGAAGCATAGAATGTAATTGATGTATTATTCAGTTCCAGTTCATAACCGATAAACTCCAGGCCAGCTGACTCTGACTCAGAAAAGCTATTGTATGCATCAACGGGATATGAGCCAAGAGGATAGGCAAGGAACAGCCCCAGAAGCACGATTGCAAAGACCGCTCTGTAATTGCTAGCTTTCAATGCGGCCCTGGAAAACCACAGGATAAGTGCCAGGGAGAATGGTATGAAGTACATGAGGCCCCTTTCTAAAAGTACCGGAGAATTTTCAGCAATGGCTATGAGAACCCCCATGGCCAGGCACATGAGAGAAAATGATATTATGAATAGATATTTCTTTGGAACATATAGTATGCAATTTGCCAGATTCTTTTTGTTTTTTGCATAGCAACTTGACCCCTTTTTCACCATATGGTAGGAGAATATCATGAACAGGGAAACGAATATGATGCCCACAAGCATCTTGAACCAGGGGTTTCTGACAAGGTTATCCAACAGGAATGGCGCAATATTCCCAATATTGAACCTGGAAAAGAACAAATCTCCATAATTGAACAGGTCTGTGAAAAGCAAAAAACTCATTGCTACAACAGCCAGAATTACCAGAAGCCAGACTCTTTTGGAAGTCAGCCTTGATTTATTGTCGCCTAGAAGCTTTTCCCTGTGCTGTATGCCCAGATGAAGAGCAAGGAAGCCAATGAATACCACAAATGAAATGATATGGGTGAATGGTAAAATCAATATTCCAATAATAATAGCTGGCAGGAGCTTGCCTCTATTCAGAAGAAGCATGGTGGAGAATATCAGAACAATGCCTATTACCTGGGGCGAGAAATGGAGAGATACATAATAGAAAAGCGGCAGACTGATAAGCAGGGCAAGGCCGGCCACCCTGTAATGAAAATATGAACCCAGAACAAGGTAGAACAGAAGAAGCATTATGAACATGAGAATCGCAGGAAGAACATAATTTGCAAGGTATAGCATTTCAGTGCCAGTTACCTGTATAAGCATATTTCCCAGGACATATGACAAAGGAAAAGACGTGACATAGGAAGAGAAGGGCATTCCCTGGCCGTCAAGTAT
>DAOVXH010000092.1 GCA_030636255.1 Methanomassiliicoccales archaeon | reverse complement strand
TGATGCAATCATCACGTTTTTTTACTTTTTTTAATTTCTATTTGTTCTTAGAATGTTTTTGCTAACAAAATGTCTGACCTCCCCGCCCGCCAGCTAACATGAGCTTCTATTTAGACGGGGCATCCGAATACAGAACTATAAAACGCCTTTTGCCAATTAAATGTCCTGTCACTCGCTTATAAATTAATTTCAGTACCCCGGGCTCACACCCGGGGCATGTTGTTGATTGTATTGTTGATATTAATATTCAAACATATCATTTTCAGATTTTTCCGGTTCAGCTGGCTTGCTTTCTCCGATTATGGCTTTGCATCTAAGACAGGTCAAACGACCATCTGCATAGCTGGCTCCTGTATTGCCACAATTAGGGCAGATAAAGCCCCTTGAGCTCATTTGTCTCATCTGGGGAGGCGGTGGAATATATTGTGGCGGCGGCTGACTGGGAACATGTGTTTGCTGTTGATGCTGGACTGGCTCCTGATATGATTGTTGATAGCCAGGAGAAGGTTGTTGATACCCTGCCTGTGGGGGAGGCCCATAATTGATTTGTGACGTTTGTATATTGGGCTGTGGCCTTGAAAGGAATTTTAACTTGATTAATAATCGCCAGATATAGTCAAAGAAGAAATAGCCGCCAATAACTATCCAGATAAAGAAAGACATTCCCAGAATTCCACCAGCCAGCATACTATCAGGCCATATTTCCATAATAGAACTGCTGAGGTTTATTGAGAAATGTATCATAATGCTGGCATGAAGTCCATACCTGACAAATGCATAGCCCAAGGCAAAGCCAGTAACCAGAACTTGAGGAACCTTCCAGAGGTCCCAGGAACCCACATGTGCCAAGGCGAAAAATATAGCTGCAAAGGTGATGAGGCTCATTGTCATTGGAGTTATGTCCACATTCCCACCAAATAGTTTTTTCCAGGGATTTTTCCATTTTCTAGCTATACCGATGGCCAGTAAAGGTACACCAATTAGCAGGACTCTGGAGATTAGTTCTTCAAAGACCGAAGCATTGAACAGGCCGTAGATTAGCTCGGCCCTGGCAAATTCATCAAATGCAGGAGAGTTCATTTCAATGCTACCCAGTTCCAGAAATATGAAATACATGGTGCTGAAAAAAGAGCAGGCCATGAATAATTTGGCAACTCCTTCAATGCTGCTCTTTGCCTTGTCAGGATTGGTCAATGATATTAACATCTGGCCCCTTCGGGACAGCCAATCCTTCCATAGCTCATATTTTGAATAGGCAAATGCGCCAATGAGAATGGACAGCATGAGAATATGCCAGGCCTGGAACCCTGCCCCGCTGATGGTGAACAGCAGAACTGGAAATGGAAATATGATGAATATGTATTCTATTGGATTTTCCAGAATTGAGGGGTCATCTGCCGATGGAACAGATGGGGTGGTAATCCAGCTCTGGATCTCCGGCGTCATTGCCAGAACTATGATGAAGCTCATAACAATAATAGCCAGATAGGAAATGAATGCTGTGCTCCACAACATTCCCTTGACCATTCTTAGAAGTTCCCTGACTGGGTCTTCAGGCTCCCGATAGGGCATTTGCATGGGCTGTGGTGGTGGGTGCTGAAAATAATTTTCAGTCTGCCTGGATGAATTTGGTTCTTGTTCAATTTCCTTTATTTCTAGGAAATTATCTGGGTTTTTTTCAACAGGCATTGGCTCTTCCATAAGAAGATAGATAATGATATTGATTAATAATACTAATCCCAACAAAAAATCAGGTCAATTTCTCAGGACAAATAGCTCTTCTGGAGCAATGGCGACATTTGCCTGGCTTCTTGTGATTACGGTGAACTCCGGCTCCGGCCTTTATGAATTCCCGCATCTCATCTGCCTTTTTCAGAACAAGCTCTTTCAGGCTATGGTCATACTCCACTTCATTCTCAACCTGGCCATATCTAATTATTCCATGTGATGGCGGTTCTCCGAACTCCTCTTCGATGAGTATACAGTATGCGGCAACCTGCATAATATGGGAGAAAAGCGGGCCTCTGGGTACACGACCTGTCTTCAGCTCCACAGGTATATGCTCATTTCCAACAAGAAGCACGAAGTCAGGCCTTCCTGAGATTTTATATTTCTTTGAAATGAATAGCTTTGGCTTCTTTTTCTGGGAGTCCACATATGTTATGTCATGCCTGACCTTGTGTTTCTTTCTCTTGAACATGGCCAGTTCAGCACGCTTGAGAGTATGATAGAGAAAATAGCAAGCAGCTATGAGCCAGGCAAGTGAGATTGCCTGCAATATCTGGGCCATCTTGGGCTGGAAGAACTCAGAAAGCAGGGTTACAGAGTTAACTCCCAATACCGCAGCCACAATTGCAAAAATGAGAATGATTCGCTGATATCTCAGGGTTGACGCACCCTTGGGCATGGTCTCTGCCTTGTAGAGGAAATAGCAGGCAGCCAGTATCCAGATTAGAGCAATAAATCCCATTATCATTCCAATGTCCTGCTCAACTTCCACCATGAAAGAAACACCGATAATGGAAATCAGGGTGGCTGCAATGGCAAACCAGAGAACTACACTCTCAAAAACCTTGGCCTGGCTCTCGTCCTGGACGATGCCTCCAAGGTCAGATGCCACAGCCTCGTGGGCCTTCTCACCATTTTTCAGTTCCAGGTTATCAAGATTATCCTCGTCCCGGCTCAACCACCAGCTCAATGGGCAATATCCATACTTCTCAAGAGCACTGGCTGAGATGATTGCTTCTCTTCCTTGCTCAGGTACATCGCCCATGTACACTCAATCCCCAGATGCCAATATATAATTTTCTATTAATTATCGAAACTTGGATATACCCAAAAGTGGTTTTCATGTCTGGGATAATTATGAAGGTAATACATGACGGCCGGGAGATGGATATTAGGGCATTGTGGTATCAGAATGAATCAATCAGGTTCATTGACCAGAAAATTTTGCCACATAGGTTTGGATATCTGGATGCCTTATCTGTTGAGGATGTGGCCATGTTCATTGAGGACATGACAGTTAGGGGCGCCCCAAGCATTGGCGCGGCAGGGGCTTATGGAATGGCCTTGGCAGAGATAACTGGCATGAACTTAGAACATGCAGCTCAGCGCCTGAAGAGAACTCGACCAACAGCATTTGACCTTTTCTTTGCTGTTGACAGGATGCTGGCCGCAGCAAATGAAGGCCAAGATTTGATAGATGCCGCTGATAGTTATGTTGATGAGATTGCAGAAAAATGCAGACTCATAGGTGAACAAGGAAATGCCATAATTCCTGAAGGTGCAAGGATACTGACACATTGCAATGCCGGGGCACTAGCAACCATAGATTATGGAACCGCTCTTGCACCAATAAGAGCAGCCCATAATGCCGGAAAAAAGATTCATGTATTTGTTGATGAAACAAGGCCAAGGCTTCAGGGTGCAGCGCTTACTTCCTGGGAACTGGTGCAGGAAGGAATACCCCATGACGTGATTCCAGACAATGCCGCAGGCCATCTCATGCAAAGAGGAGAGATAGATTTATGCATTGTAGGGGCCGACAGAATATCAGCCAGTGGTGATTTTGCAAATAAGATAGGAACATATGAGAAGGCAGTCTGCGCCAAGGAGAGTAATATCCCATTCTACACCGCCGCACCTGTTAGTACATTCGACTTTTCACTGACAGATGGCTTTGACATTCCCATTGAAGAGCGGGATCAGGACGAGGTTAGGTATGTTGGCAGCGAGCTTGTGTGCCCGGAGGAGGCCAGCGCCAGAAACCCGGCATTTGACATGACACCTGCAAAATTTCTGACTGGCATAATCACTGAAGCAGGAATATTCAAGCCTGGAGAACTTGACCAAGAAAAATTACAATAGTTATTTAATGAACTATTGATTGAGGTTATTTCATGAAGCTGGTAACAACATGGTTTGGAACCTTCATTGTTGATGATGAAGGCCAGATACTTGAAAAGACATTATTTCCGCAGGATGAGAAGGAAATAGCCAGCCGGCTGGAGCTCATTGACAAGGGAGAGGTTCTGGTAGAGGAAGAGGAACTGGCTGACGGCCAGGAACTCGAAGTGGGAGAAAAGAGACTGGAACTTCTTGGCACATACTCGAATATTCCACTGCCAGACATCAAACCAGAAGATTTCGGGTTCAGCATGATCATGCTCAACAAGGCAATGCTTTCCCGGGGCCGTGAAAAGGTCAAGGCCAGCATTTCACCGGACGAGCAAATTGTCCAGGCCATCAGAGCAATTGATGACCTGACAAAAATTACCAACCTTATGTCAGAAAGACTTCATGAATGGCATGAACTGAACTTCCCTGAACTTACCAGGCTTGTGAATGAGAGCCAGTATATTGAACTAATAGCAGAATACGGCGATAGAGAGAACATACTAGCCTCTGGAAAGGTTAGTATTGGCGATTCCCTGGGAGCGGATATTTCAGAGACAGATGCAGAGGCAATGAAACTTCTGGCCCATAACCTGAAGGCCACAATCCAGCGCAGGGACGATATGGAGAAGTATATCACCGTCAGAATGGACGAAATTGCCAGGAACACTGCATACCTGGCAGGCCCACTTGTGGGAGCCAGATTAATTTCACTTACTGGAGGTCTTGACAGGCTTTCAAAATTACCTTCCAGCACCATCCAGCTTCTTGGAGCGGAAAAGGCACTTTTCAAACATCTCAAGGACAATGCCAAACCTCCAAAGCATGGTGTTATTTTCCAGCACCCAATCATTCATCGAGCTCCGCCATGGCAGAGAGGAAAGATTGCCAGGGCATTTGCTGGTAAAATCAATATAGCTGTGAAGATGGACAGGTATGGAACTGACTTCATTGGCAAGGAACTGGAAGAGCAGTTGAACAAGAAGGTGGAGGATATCAAGAAAAAACATCCAAAACCAAAGCCCAGAAAGAAGGGCGGAAAGCATAAGAAATAACTGGAAACCTTTTTATTCTGCCTAGCCTAAAGGTATTTTACATGGACATAGAGAAAGAAGTTCTGGCCAGGCTGAAACCAAG
The DNA here is from genome assembly GCA_030636255.1 of Methanomassiliicoccales archaeon. Classification (GTDB taxonomy): domain Archaea; phylum Thermoplasmatota; class Thermoplasmata; order SG8-5; family SG8-5; genus JAGLQM01. The sequence continues at coordinate 1,975 of DAOVXH010000092.1, read as the reverse complement.
CCCTGAGGATGAAGCCTTTATTCATGATACTGTTGATAAACTGATTAAAACAGTCATGAGCTCAGAGGCAGCCAGCAAATGCGAGTTTGAACCCTACTTAGTGGGTTCAATTGCCAAGAACACGCATCTTAAAGACCCTGATGCTGACCTTTTTCTACTATTTCACCCGGATGTATCAAGAGAAGACCTGGAAAAACATGGACTGGCCATTGGCAAGGAGTCCATAATAGGCAGGGAGCATTATGCCGAACACCCATACATCAAGGGCACATTTGAAGGTCTTAAAACAGACATTGTTCCAGCCTATAAGATTCTCGATTCCAGCCAAAAAATGACTGCTGTTGACAGAACCCCGTTCCACACAGAGTTTGTCAAGGAAAACCTTGATTCTGAACTGCAAGATGATGTCAGGCTCCTGAAGGCATTCATGAAGGGCATCGGAACCTACAGCGCCGAAGCAAAAGTTTTAGGGTTTTCTGGCTACCTTTGCGAACTTCTTATCATAAAATATGACGGGTTCCAGAAATTACTGGCCGAAACACATACCTGGAAGAAAGGAATGAGGCTGGAGATTGGCCCTGTTACTGACAAGAAATTTGATGCACCACTTACATTCATAGACCCGGTGGACCCTGGTCGGAATGTTGCCTCTGCGGTTTCCACTGATAGTCTGGCAACCTTCATAGCTGCTGCAAATGATTATCTGTCAAGTCCAGATTTAAAATACTTCTTCCCAAACCCAATCAAGGAACTTTCCCATGATGCAATACTGGAAAAACTGGAGCATCGGGGAAGCGTCATGGCAATCACCCTTCCAAAGCCAGACATAATAGATGATATTCTATATCCCCAGCTCAGGAAGTTTGAAAAGAACACATGCCAGATGCTTTCTGCCAGCTATTTCATGACTGTCAAATCAGCCAGTTATGTAATAGGCGAAGAAATGGCAATAATAATCGAGCTTCAGAATGACAGCCTTCCGATTTCCGCGCTACACAGGGGGCCGCCAGTCTGGGTCCGTGAAAATGCCCAAAGCTTTCTAGCAAAGTGGAAGGAGAATGAGAATGCTCTTTCATCGCCATTTGTCAAGGACGGCCACTGGCATGTCTTTGTGAGAAGAAAACATACTTCTGCAATGTCCCTGCTGAGCTCGGGACTTTCCAGCCTGGACATGGGCAAGGACTTGAACAAACTGAAGGATTCTGTCCAAATATATGATATAATACCAGATATTGAAGTTCTAAACAAAGCTTTTTCAGAGTATCTGGACAAAAGATTGTCTTGGAACAGATAATCAAGCTATAACACTGAACTCGAAGGTTCCCGGGTCATTGCCATTTGTGTCAGTGCCGGAAATTGTGAAATACATACCTGCCATTGGATCTGGAACTTCAGACTGGAATAGATTATCGCCAATACTGGTCATTACCTCAGGGGTGTCTGCACCGATGGTAAGAGTAACAGTATTGACATTCAGTTCTACATTATCCGAAACCTGGGCCTGAATCATCATTGTGGTATTTGCTGTGGCATTGGATGGTATAATTATTACCATGCCGCCGGTATCTGAGGCATTGACAGTTGTCCAGTTATTTCCGTTGTCCCAGCTTACCTCCACATTTCTTATGGCTGGAGATGCAAAATCATTAAATGGGGGATTACAAAGCATGACCCATACTGCCAGGAACAGGAAAAAATAAGTGGAAATCGTTCCCAACCAATGTGTTATTTTAAAGGCCTTTACATCAACCTTGAACATTGGAAGAATGAACCACAGGAAAGATATGCCTGCCAAGCCTATTAGAAAGCCCCCTCCTGCGCCTCCTACTGGAATGATGAACATTGCCACCAAGGCCATTGGAATCGCCAGGATGGCCGCATAAATAGTGCCCTTGGCAACGTTTATCTCAGAACGCATAAATTCGGCTTTGTCAAACTCAGGGGCCTTCCAATCCTTCTCTGCCTTGAGTTCTTC
>DAOVXH010000182.1 GCA_030636255.1 Methanomassiliicoccales archaeon | reverse complement strand
TCGGAGCCTGCGGAGATTTAGCTCCAATGAGCCAGATTGCCTTGCTAATGATGGGCGAGGGCCAGGCATACTATCAGGGTGAATTAATTCCAGGCGATGAGGCCATGAAAAAGGCTGGAATCGAAATACCAGGTCTGAAAGCCAGAGATGGTCTGGCAATGATAAATGGGTGCAATTTGATGACAGCCATGAGCGCGCTTTTCCTTTTCGATGCTAATAACTGGCTAAAGCAGGCAGAGATTGCCGCTGCCATGTCACTTGAGGCATTAAAGGCAAATATGGGGCCTTACACCCCGAAATTACATCAGGCCAGGGGATTTCCAGGGGCCATTCGCTGTGCCAAATCAATAAAAAAATTAGTTGCAGAAGGTGACCTGGATGAAAAGCGCATAAAGATGAAAGTTCAGGATGCTTATTCCATGAGGTCAACACCCCAGGTCATTGGCAGCGCCCATGATGCCATAGCCTATGCACGAATACAAATTGAAACAGAAATGAACGGTGTGGGTGATAATCCAGTATTTTTCCCTGATGATAATTTACAGCTTTCCGGCGCCAATTTCCAGGGCACACCAGTATCAGTACCAATGGATCTGGCCGGTACAGTAATCACCATGGTCAGCATACTTTCAGAGAGACGAATGAACCGTCTCAATAATCCTGCGCTATCCGAGGGACTGCCACCGTTCCTTACAAAGGGAGCAGGCATGTTCTCCGGCCTAATGCTTAGCCAGTACACCGCAGATATGCAAATTGTGGAGCAGAAGATACTGTCTGCACCGGCAAGTATTCAGTCAATTCCAGCAGCAGCAGACCAGGAAGATTTCGTATCAATGGGAATGAACACTGCCATCAAGAACTTCCAGATACTGGACAATGCTTATGGGATACTGGGAATCGAGTTCATGGCAGCCGCACAAGCCCTGGATTTCAGGGAATATCAATTCGGCAAGGGCACAAACAAGGCCAAGGAAGTTATACGCCGCCATGTGGAGTTTTTGGACATTGACAGGCCGCTGTACCCGGACCACACCAATATGAAGGCACTGGTCAAGAGCTGCGAGATACTTGCTGAAGTAGAGAAAGAAATTGGCTCACTTGGATAATCACAATATCTGGAAAAAGTCATAAACAACCTTGACAACCGCAATGACCAGCACCAGAATAAACAGCAATTGAACTTCCCTGCATTTTAGCTTTTTAATGCCCCACCTGGAACCAATAAACGAGCCCAGGAACACCACAGGAGTAAAGACCAAAACATAGTCCATGTGAAATGCAGTGCCCTCATAGGCAAATGTAGCTATGCCCACAATTACTGCAATTATCATTATAACAAAACTTGTGCCAGCAGCCTTCTTTGTCTGCCTGCCAAGAACATATATCAGCAGAGGAACATTGATTACACCGCCTCCAAGACCAAGGCAGCCAGCCATGAATCCACCAGCCACAGTACCGGTGCTGGCCCCGGCAATCCTTTCCCTGGTAAGCTTTCGGTCATCGTCAATTTCGCAAATATCTTTTTGACGATGCCAGTCAATGAGCATCTTGAAAATAACTGTGATAATAACAGCCAGAAAAATCATAAGAAATAATTCCTTACCGGTGCTGATATTGAACAGTGCCCCGATTATTGAGCCGATGATAGCGCCAGAGGCCATGATGGCACCAAGTTTCCAGTCAACAAGTTTCTCGTTCTGGTGATTTATCAGAGCAGTAATACAATTGGCCAGCACCAGAAATAGTGATATTACCACAACCTCGTCCTCTGTAAAACCAGGAGCTAGCCAGAATAGCAACGGAACAAAGAGCACACCGCCGCCCATTCCCAGATTGGAATAGATGAATGAAATTGCGAATACAGCAATAATTCCAAGGATGAGAAGCCACATTGGTTGGGGAATGTTGAACCAGATAATAAAATAAGTACAATCAATTTTGATAATTATTTCTCAGGCTATAAATACAAATAATGAAATTATGAATTGATTATTATGAGCGATATGAAGATACTTAGCAGTGAACTGGTATCCTATGCAGGAGAAATGGCTCCATTCATAGTTGAAAAGGCCTTCAGGGATGTGAGATTACATGGCGAGGACATTCCACCCACCATGCGCAGGAAGGTTGTTGATATAATTCTGGACAGGATTGTCTTTGACAGAGAGAAACATCATGCCCTGAGACGGGACCTGATGAAGTCACTGGATGCCTGATTATCAATCAAAAATCCTATCAATCATCCATTTGGAATCAAAAACTTCAATCTGGTGATATTCCTGGCCAGTGCAGACAAAAATTATTGGTTTGCCAACTGCATGGGCTATTGACAGTGCTGCGCCGCCCTTTGCATCGGCATCTATCTTGGTTAGTATTGCGGCGTCAATTCCCACTGCCTCATTAAACTTGCTGGCCTGCTCAACTGCATCGTTTCCTGCCAATGAATCTCCCACAAAAATAATCATGTCTGGCTGCGCGATACGTTTAATTTTCTTCATCTCGTCCATGAGATTTGTATTGGTCTGCATTCTGCCAGCTGTGTCTATCAGCACAACGTCTTTAAAGCGGGCCTTTGCGTGTTCAATTGCATCGTATGCAACTGCCGCAGCATCCGAGCCAGCCTGATGTTTGATAATCTTGAGTCCTAATTTTTCAGAGTGAATGGTCAATTGTTCAATAGCTCCTGCCCTGAAGGTATCTCCGGCAGCCAGTACAATGCTTTTCTTCTGTTTCTGGAGGCGATTGGCAATCTTGGCAATGGCTGTTGTTTTTCCTGTGCCATTAACTCCAACGAACATTATTACTGCTGGCTTCTCCTGCTTTTCTATATAATCGTCAAAATCAAGTATTGAGGTGCTGAGAACCTTTTCCAGGGAATTCTTAATGGCATGATTAATTGCTGCCTGGAAGTCCTGGCCCCGCTTGATGCGCTTGCCTACCAGTTCCTCTTTTATCTGGGTCTTCAAGGCCTCAATGACCTCCACTGCAACATCTGACTCCATGAGACCAACTTCAAGGTCCCACAAAAGCTCGTCCAGTTTATTTTCCTTGATGCGCTTTCCATGGTCGTCGGAAATAGCATCATCTGCAATACCTTCTGCGTCCTGATTGAACTTGGAAAATTTATCTTTCAGGAACTTGAACATGGAATTTCACCTTACTGAGGCGGCTGTCCCTGCATCTCTGCATAGACTGCCTGAAGCATCTGGGTTAGTGAAGCGGCCTTGGAATCCAGCTCAGACATCTTGGAGGTCATTTCTTTCTTGGCCTCCTCGATTTCCTCAAGCTGCCTATCCAACCGGCTAATAACATCATCG
>DAOVXH010000093.1 GCA_030636255.1 Methanomassiliicoccales archaeon | reverse complement strand
CACGAACATTTATCAACCTACCTGGTAACAAACCTGGTAATAAATAACCTTTTCGGTGGGGTAGTTTGTTACCAAAGATAGTTCAAAAACCTCTTTAAACCAGAAGTAAATATTAGGTGTTCCCGACAAAATAGCGCCACATGTTGGGGACAATATTGATCGTTATGGTGGCGATCTGTGGGCTGATAAAGGCGCAATCAAATGGCTGATTGCTGTTTGTGGAGAAGGGTGTGGACATACACCACAGAAAAATAGAACATCCAAAATAAAAATATGGATATATAAAATGCAATATAAAATAACCTATCTAAAAATGGATGTATAATAATCATACTATAAAATGATATATATAAAAGGAAGGAAATACAATGAAACCAGTACAGCTTAAGGAGAATATTAAGACACAATCGACGCTAGGGATGGGAACCCCAGAGTCAACAGAATTATCTCTATTCGTGAGAACCTCGGATGAGGATATTAAGGAATGGAACAGGCAGAGGATTCACGATGCCCTGATAAGAGAGACGAATATCAGCGAGGATGCAGCTTCAATCGTTTCCAAAGAAGTAGAGAGACTCATATTATCATTAGATATTGATTATATAACCGCACCCTTGATACGGGAGCTTACAAATGCCAAACTTGTGGAATATGGCCTTGCAAGAATCCGAAAGCAGCATACCCGTCTTGGTGTGCCGCTCTATGATGCCAGGGAGATCATTATCAGCCCCAACAAGGAGAACGCCAATGTGCCACATGGCCCAGAGGCTACCAATCTAACACTGGCAGAGAACATAAAGAAGGAATTTGCACTTCTGGAAGTCTTTGACGAGGGAATTGCAGACGCCCACATGTCTGGAGATATTCATCTTCATGACCTGGGAATGGTGGACCGCCCTTATTGCTGTGGTCAGTCAATGGAATATGTGAAGAAATTTGGATTAAATTTACCAAATGCAATTTCAATTGCCAAGCCAGCCAAGCACCCAGATGTTCTTATCGAACATATTGTCAAGTTCTCGGCAGCACTCCAGGGCCACTTTGCAGGGGCCATTGGATGGGACGCTGTGAACCTATTCCTGGCTCCATACCTGGAAAAGGTTGATGACAAGCAAATGAAGCAGCTTGCCCAGATTCTGATATATGAATTTGCACAGCAGGCAGTTGCCCGGGGCGGTCAGTCCATCTTCAGCGATCTTAATCTCTACTGGGAGGTGCCAAAGCACTTCATGGATGTTCCGGCAATCGGACCTGGTGGAGAGGACCTTGGGCAGAACTACAGCGATTTCTTGCCAGAGTCCCAGAGATTTGTTGATTCACTAATGGATGTTTACATGGAAGGCGATGCACTGGGCAGACCATTCTTCTTCCCGAAACCAAATGTGCACATGACAGAGAAGTTCTTCAATACTGATGGGCATGAGGACTTCCTTAACAAGATCTGTAAAGTAGCTTCTGAGAAGGGCAATACTTACTTTGTCTTCGACAGGGGAGACACTGCCAAGATTAGCGAATGTTGCAGATTATCCTTCAAACTTGATGATTCAGACTTGGACGATGCAAAGACTCCCTGGAAAATGAGATACTCTGCAATGCAGAATGTTACAATCAATTTGCCAAGGATAGCATATGAGGCAAACATGAACGATGACCGCCTTTACGAAATAATCACCGAAAGATTGCAAATTGCAGCCAGGGCACATGTGCAGAAGAAAGAGTTTATCTCCAAGATTCTCAAGATGGGTAAATTTGGTCCACTGGCATTACTTGCAATGGAGCTGGACGGCGAACCATATTACAGACTGCACAAGGCAAGCTTCCTGGTGGGAATGTTGGGACTCAATGAGATGGTACAGTTCCATACTGGTGAACAGTTGCACGAGTCCAAGGACGCGCTTATGTTCGGATTCAATGTTATAGCCCACATGAACAAAGAGGCAGAAAGAATCGGCAATGAACATGGAATCAAAATGCCTCTGGAACAGACACCGGCAGAATCCACAGCCTACAGAATGGCAAAGCTGGACATGAAGATGCACCCAATGCACGCTCCAACAGTCATCAAGGGAAATCGCGGTTCTGGAGAGCTTTACTACACCAATTCCACATACCTCAATGTTGCAGCAGAAATGAACCCAATTGACAAGGTCAAGAGTGAAGGAAAGTACCACCCACTAATAGAGGCCGGAGCACTGACCCATGTATGGCTTGGAGAGAGCAAACCATCCCCGGAAAGTCTGGCAAGCTTCGTGGAAAAGACAATGCGAAACACACAGAATGCACAGATAGCCTTCAGCCCAGAATTTACTTCTTGCCTGGATTGCGGAAAAACACATCGCGGACTGGAAAGCAGCTGCCCCAAGTGCGAGTCCCAGAACATTGAGGGAATTACCAGGGTAACTGGATTCTTCAGCAAGGTAAGCGGCTGGAACCAGGGCAAGGTCGGCGAGCTCAAGGACCGGTACAGGTCTGAAGTATAATCAATCAGTAATTTCACAAATTAGAATTACTCACCCTTTATTTTTTTTAATTTTGTGAGCTTCAGCTCTGCAAAATTATAAAAAAATCATTCAGTTAATACAAGAATAAAGGGGGAGTTTGACTTTTCAGATTAAGTGTGGCTTTTTTATGATAGTGTTAAATAAGAACAGGCAATGCCGGAACCTGGAGGATGAAAAAAATGCCATCAGCAAGTGCATGGGTACCAACAATGCCTGGAACCGGCGGAGGAGAGTATAACCTTATTACTAAACCGCTAGGAAACGCAAATGGGAATATGCCAACATATTTCGAAGTACCATAATATAAATAAATACTTTTCTATATTTATTAGAATATTTTAATTTTACTAGCTTTAGCTATAACCAAAGAACACTTTGACTTTTCAGATTAAGTGTGGCTTTTTTATGATAGTGTTAAATAAGAACAGGCAATGTCGGAACCTGGAGGATGAAAAAATGCCATCAGCAAGTGCATGGTCACCAACAATGCCAGGAACCGGCGGAGGGGAATATAATCTTATTACTTACCCGCTAGGATATACATACGGCCCAATCCCAGCCGGATATTTTGAAGTTCCATAATATAATTAAATACTTTTTTTATATTTATTGCAATATTTTAAATGTAATAGCTTAGGCTAGAACTAAAGAACCCTTTGACTTTTCAGATTAAGTGTGGCTTTTTTATGATAGTGTTAAATATCAACATACATTGCCGAGACTTGGAGGATGAAAAAAATGCCACCTGTAACATCATGGTCACCAATAATGCCCGGAGGCGGAATCATTAACGGTAATGTATCTGGATTTGTATTCGGTCCGCAGCCAGCTGGAGACTTTGAGGATTTCATAGAAGGAAGAATTGAAAAAATGAATCCTTAAGATAATATATATTTTCATTTATTTAAATAATTAGCTTTAGCTATGATATTTTTATCAGAGAAAAAGCAAGATAATGTTAAATATCAACAGGCAATGTCCGAACCTGGAGGATGAAAAAAAATGCCATCAGCAAGTGCATGGAGCCCGACAATGCCAGGAGGAGATAATTTTACCGGAATAATTGAAACTGGCGGCCCATTCGGATATACATACGGACCTGAATATTTTGAAGTTCCATAATATAAATAAAACTCTTTTATATTAATTTACATATTTTAATTAGTTAGTGTGAGCGCTTTTGATTCAAAGAAAAAACATCACTAATGATTATATATCTGAGGGATATGCCCAACCATGAGCGGAAAACCGTTCTACACACTGGATGATTTCGATTTTCGGGACAAGCGGGTCCTCCTCAGGGTGGATATTAACTCCCCTATTGATCCAATCACCCAGGAAATTCTTGATGATACACGGATGAAGGCCATTATTCCTTCAATTGAGTCATTAGAGGGTTCTAAATTGGTTATTCTGGCGCATCAGAGCAAGCCAGGAAAGAGTGATTTCACAACACTCCGTAAGCATGCAAAGAAGCTTTCCGAGGTCCTGGACAGAAAGGTGAAATATATTGACTCATTATTTGACAATAAGGCACGGGGAGCCATTAAGGACATGCGCTCAGGAGACATTTTACTGCTTGAGAATACAAGGTTTTATTCTGAGGACGTTGCGCTGAAGAACAAATCGCCGGAGATACAGGCAAACAGCCATCTGGTTACAAGGCTCAGTTCGGTTGCGGATTACTATGTCTGTGACGCTTTTGCAGCGGCTCACCGGTCCCAGCCAACACTTATTGGGTTTGCCGAGAAGCTTCCTGCCATTGCTGGAAGATTGATGGAATCCGAACTTGTGACTCTCAGCAGTCTTCTAACAAAGGATGGTGGCCTGACAGCAATACTTGGCGGTGCAAAGGTTGAGGATTCAATTGAGGTTCTGGAATACATGCTGGAGAACAATATGCTGGCCGAGGCACTCACCGGCGGAGTTGTCGGAAACATATTCATGAAAGCTCAGGGCCATGACCTGGGCGCTCCAAATGAGGCATTCCTGGAGAAGGAAGTTCCTGACCATGAAAAGCTTGTTGAAGATGCAAAAAGAATCCTGGAAAAGTACCCGGAAAAGATACTGGTTCCAAACGATGTTAGCCTTAATGATAATGGTGAAAGAACAGGAATTCCAGCAGAATGGCTTCCTGCCGAACATCCAATTTATGATATTGGCCTGGAGACAACTGTGGAATATATTCACAGAATCAGCCAGGCAAAGCGCCTGATGCTAAACGGCCCAATGGGTGTCTTCGAGCTTGAGGAGTTCGAGTTCGGCACAAAACATGTGCTCAAGGCAATGGCAGAGGCAGAAGGTTTCAGTGTTGTCGGAGGCGGCCATACTGCAGCAGCCGTGGAAAAATACGGCCTGAAAGAGGAAATGGACCATGTGAGCACCGGCGGCGGAGCATTAATTAATTTCCTGACTGGCAAGGAATTGCCGGTTGTTGAGGCGCTTAAGCGGTCGAAAGCTAGGTGTGAAGCTGAAAGTTAATTATTTTATCCTTGGCGGTTTACACCGCCTGCGGACACTGGTTGAATTGCTACGCAAATCAACCGTGCCTCGACGAGTTCTGCTCGTCTCGGTGCCACTGTGGCCTAGCCTGGTAGAGCGGCTGATTCGTAATCAGCAGGTCGAGAGTTCAAATCTCTCCAGTGGCTCTTTAATTTATATCTAATTGAACGGAGACGCTGGAGCACTCCAGTGGCTTCATTTTTTCTATTGGCTTATATAAGCAATAAAATTAGAAAGACGGAGCCCCAAAGGGGTTCCGACGGCTTCATTTCATCAATATCTTCTTTTGGCCACTATGATTATGATAATAACCACTGTCAGAAGAATGGCCAATATTATGCCTACGATACATAAATTCGAATTAGGGTCAAAAATGCCTCCTTCTTCCTCATCAAGTTCATCATCTGGTGTGGATCCTGGAGCGCCAGCCACCTCCCATCCGAAATCCTTTTTCAATACCCAGCCAATAGTTTCATTTTCATATTCCTTGGTTTCTGCGGTGGCGTCTATGTTGTAGTAGGTAATGTTGCCAAGTTCGGATTGGTTCACAAAGCAGTCCAGCCTGAGGCCAGATATTGAATATTCCACGGACTCATTAATGAAGGTTGCAGATGTGTTGGTTCTTAACTTGCAGGTTCCATCACTGTAATTAACAATGAAATGGGTGGCATTTCCCTCTGTAGTGTAGATATTGAATTGGTAAGCAGTGACATTATCTGTTCTGATTACACCTGGCGAGCTAAGCTCGATGGTCAGTTTTATGGTTCCATCATTTGGTTCCAATTCTGAGCGAAGCCATTTTATGTTCACATCCTTTGGCTCACTCATCATTTCTGTAGTTCCGTTCTCATAGACCCACGTTACATCACTGGCCGGGTCAGAATAACTCAGGTCGAAGTTAATCTCTTGGGCTAAAACGACCGGGGAATTAATAGATAATATAGAAAGGCTCACAATAAGCAACAATGCTAGAATTGGGGTGTATAATCTATTCATTTTCATCACAATACTATAATGAAATATTAGATATTTAAATCCCTCTTCGTAACTGGAGACATTATTCCCCAATCACCCTGGTTAACTGGAACTCCTTGCCATCATGGAGCAGTGTGAAGTATCCGGTATTATGCTTTGTTCCGCGCATCTTGTCAATGACTATTTGCCTGGAGATGTCGTATCCCTGGCGCTCCTTTTTCACACGAATAATTCCGTCGGCCAAGAAGTCCTCCTCAAATACAATAGTAGTATCGTCGGATGCCTCGGCAACAATGAATGTTGTTGCACCCAGGTCTCTGAGCCAGCCAAATAAGTAGAATAAATCCTCACGGCGGTCGTCCATCTTTGAGAGAATCTCCAGTACTGGCAGTGAATCTATAACTAAAATTTCATAGTCTGTGTTTGCCTTGAGGTTTTCCGCGTACATCTTGAATATTTCTATCCAGGGTTGTTGGTCAGAAGCTTCCTCGTCCATGTTCAGGCGCAGATATCCCATGTCAACGATGTTTACCAAAGAATCAACTTCAGAATGGTCCATGCCAAGGCCAGCCATATGTTCCAGCAATGAATCACGGCCCTGCTCCAGAGAGATGTACAGACCTTTCTTATTCTCCTTCTTGGCATTATTGAAAAGTATGCTGTATGCCACTGTGGATTTCATTGTTCCAGGCATTCCAGATATCAGGACAACATGGCCCTGTGGAATTCCGCCAGTCATATGCTCGTCCAGTCCAGAAATACAAGTTTTAATCTTAGGCTTCACTCAACCACCAAAGCTTGTAATGCAATCTTTGTTAATATAATTACTGTGTTAGTTGTTAGATATTAGTTGTTAGTTTGTCTGAAATTTAGAAACTGAAATCTAAAATCTATTTCGGGTTGAGCACAATACTAAGGTCAGCACCGCATTGGCCGCACTTCCCATCCTTTACCTTGTTGGATGTTAGTCGAAGGCCCAAACGTTCCATGGCCAGTGTTCCGCATTCAGGGCAAT
>DAOVXH010000186.1 GCA_030636255.1 Methanomassiliicoccales archaeon | reverse complement strand
TGATTTCACAGCCAATGGACATCCAGCTAATTTTGGCGAGAGAATGGTATTCCTTGGAGAAAATGTCATGATGGAATTCTATGATTTTGATTTTGCCAGTGCATATTACCAGTTTGGCGGGGAGAATAGCACTATGACCCTGAAAGTGGCAGATGGCCTGGAAATATCTGAGAATCCATACTACTGGGACCTCTACGAATGGGATGCAGAGGATATGGAAGAATGGGAAGAATGGGAAGATGAGCAATATTACGATGAATCAGGCTATGATGAACCATTCCCAATTGACGATGGATATAACATAACAGAGGAAGAAATGGCCATGATGGACTCACAGTATTTCTGGAACTGGGAAGAGGTCTGGCTTACAGGAGATAATTTCACCTGCTCCATATGGGTTGACCGGGGAGATGTGGAAATTGACAAGGAAGCAAACACCCTGACAATCAATACCTACAAGAATGCCAGTGTCAGCATTTCAGCCTGGCTGGAGATGCCCTACGTGTATGAATGCTATGAAGAACCATGGTACGATGAATTAGAATATGATGAGAAGGGTATTGTTGAAACAGCCATAGAAGATGGATTGCTGGCTGCAATTGGTTATCTCACTGTAGACGAAGAATCAGGCCAGGACTGGAGCAATGCAGATACCTTCAATGACCCAAGCTTTCAGATGGAATTCACCAATATAGAGGACGGAAAGTTCGATGTGGAGGTTGAATCATATATTGAGGATGGAAGAATCGTCTCCATAAACATCAATGAGGGCGCCCTTGATGCCCAGGATATTTCTGATCTACTAGTACACATGGATGATGAAAAGATTAGAGCCTGCGACTCACTGGAAGAACTCACAGAGATGCAGGACGGAACCGAAGCTGGCTATTATGCAGTGTTCGGCGAGGACCAAACAACCGTATTCGTCTATGTGCCACATTTCTCCGCCCACACAATCAGCATCCAGAGCTTGGTAGGGCTCATGCCAAACATGATAGTTCCAGGAATTCTGGCAGCAGCATTTGTGGCCATTGCCATAGTTATAGTGATCCAGCGAGGAAAGAGAGGACATGAAGAGGAATAATTTTCCTCTTTTATCCTTTCACCAACCATTCAAATAGTGGAATTTCAATTACCAGATGGGGTCAAATAATGGACGAGATAGAAGTATTTTTCAGACTGGCATTTCTTGGACTGACATCACTTATGTTTGTTCTGTCAATGTCAGCGGCACTGAAGACCAGGGAGATAAAATTAACATTTGCTGCAATAGGTTTTGGCATCTTCGTGATTGAGGGTATTGTTTTAGCTGGCGGCATATTCTTTCATGGGCTGGAAAGCATGGCAACAGTGGGTTTCCTGGTGGGCGCCAACTTCGTAGCATTGATTTTCTTTTACATGTCCGTAATCAAGAGATAGGTGTCTCAATGGTTGAAGGTGACCCCCTGGCCCTGTCGAGACGCAGAAAGATATTCGAACATATTTCAGAGCATCCTGGCACTTATCTCAGGGAGATGGAAAGAGAGCTTGAATTGTCAGTTGGAGATTTGCAATATCATCTTCAACAACTGGAAAAGTCAGAACTAATCTCGGCCCATGATGACGGAAAGAGAAAGGGCTACTTTGTCAATCAAAATGTTCAATTCATTGACCGGGCAATGTTATCTGTGCTCAAGCTAAGAACTCCCAGGAGGATAGTCATGTTCCTTCTGCTGAGCCCGAATTCCAGCTTCAAGGAGATACTGGCAGAGTTCACATTCACCAAGGGCGCACTGTCCTTTCACCTGAAAAGGCTTACAAAAGCAGGAATGCTGCAAAAGGGCAAATTGGAGAATCAAAACATCTACAGTATAGTTGATGAGGAGCGTATCAGCCAGATGCTTATAACATACAGTTCAGGCATCATGGACGAGACAATGGACAGTTTCATTGATGTTTGGAGTAAGATTTGAGGGTTATTACTCTATTTCTTGAATGGACACCCCCGCCGAGGAAGGGATTCGACGGGGAATTAAAAATTCCCCTGGCCTGCAACGAGGTGTCGTTGCAGACGAACCCTCGAAGACCGGGGAGGTCTAATTGGTCTTCAGCCAATCGCCATACCTGACTTGGCTACCTCGGCAAAATGTTTCAGTTTCATTTTTCAGAGCTTTTTGACGGCCAGTTGAACTTGGTTCAACGAAGGTCGGCATAGGAAATTATTTATTACCTGAGTTGCATATGTTATGTTGACCGGGGAGGTCCAATTGGTATTCAGCCATTCGTCAGTCAGACAAATGGCTACCACAGGGTTCTCCGCATACCCATAAATGCGGTTTTTACCTTTTATATGCTCACCGCAGGTCAGCGAAAGTATTGCCAGATACCTAGCACCTAATATCTAGCACCAAAGTTGGCGTAGATTTAAATCAGGGATGTCCATTCCCGAATTATCATATAACAGGTGATAACATGGTAGTTGTACTGGACGGCGAAAGCCTGAAAATTGAAGACCTAGTGAATGTAGCCAGACATGGCGAGAAGGTGGAACTTTCTGCCACATCCATAGAGAAGATAAACAAGTGCAGAAAGATGCTGGAAGACAAGGTCGAGAAAGGCGAAATAATGTACGGCGTGAACACCGGAATCGGAGAGTTTTCAGAAGTTGTTCTCTCAGATGACCAGATAAAAGATTTCCAGAAATATTTAATCTACAACCATGCAGCCGGAATTGGCGACCCAGCTCCCCAGGAATATGTCAGGGGTGCAATGTTCTTGCGGGCAAATGTCCATGCCCACGGTCAGAGTGGCCAGCGTCTTATCATGACCCAGACATTGATTGAAATGCTGAACAAGGATATTGTTCCATTTGTTTGCCAGAAGGGCAGTGTCGGTGCCTGCGGAGATTTAGCTCCAATGAGCCAGATTGCCTTGCTGATGATGGGCGAGGGCCAGGCATACTATCAGGGCGAATTAATTCCAGGCGATGAGGCCATGAAAAAGGCTGAAATCGAAATACCAGGTCTGAAAGCCAGAGATGGTCTGGCAATGATTAATGGCTGCAATTTGATGACAGCCATGAGCGCTCTTTTCCTGTTCGATGCTAATAACTGGCTAAAGCAGGCAGAAATTGCCGCTGCCATGTCACTTGAAGCCCTAAAGGCAAATATGGGGCCTTACACTCCGAAATTACACCAGGCC
>DAOVXH010000048.1 GCA_030636255.1 Methanomassiliicoccales archaeon | reverse complement strand
CACGTAATCGCCGTAAATATCTCCAACTCCCTCATTAAAAATCCGTTCTTCACCAGTGACATAATTTTTTAGAATAAGGGCTTTATCAGGAAAACTTCGATACCAGAGAACATAATCTCCCCAAATTTCAGGATGTCCTTCCCCTACTGGGGAGAAAGATAGTTGAACTTCTTCTTCAGACACTAAATCATACATGAAAATATCCGTGTTTCCATATCTGAAATCCGTGTAAACAACTTTATCTTCATAAAGATCAGGGTTTTGACAATATGTTCCTGAAGTGAGAATAGGTTGTTCTTCTTGGAATGAATACATTGAACCATCAATATCAAGACTGGCATTATCAAACCGTTCAATCTCACCAGTAAAGGCTGGCACATCAATATAAATCGTATTTTCCTGGCTATTCTCTACAGGAAATGTCTTTGAAAAAGAATCATCAGAGAATTGTGTTATTACCGTATCAGCTTCGCCATCCGCACCTATTTCTTCCGCATCTGTTAAACCTTCTCTATCCGAGTCCATTAATGAAGAATCAGCAATTGCAATAGAAGTAAAGTGAGAAGTAATTGCCCAAACCACATTTAGTGATGTGTCAATCCCAGTATCTTCGCCAGCCGAAGTATTTTTCATTATTAGCCATTCTGTCCCATTGTGGTAATAAGCACGCAGATATTTCTCTGTTATATTTTCAGATAAGGATGACGAATTATAATTTATCTTAATAGCTGCTGAGAATAGCTGACTTGAATCAGTGGTAATATTAACTGCATATCCAACACCCGCATCCATTAATAGGACATCAGAAAGGACTATTGAAGGAGAGATATCTGAGTTATCAGAATAATCAATAGCAACACTTACACCCATTTCATGATTTACTGATACAGCATCCGCATTGAATTCTTCTTCACCATCAACATTATACTCAATAGGATTAGAATCAATGCAATCAGGGATAAAATCCCCATCCAAATCTGGAATTATAGTTTTTGCTCCATCATTTTTCCAAGCCACATATATTGTAAAATCATATGAAGTAATTTGCATGGTAGGGTCTCCTGTTACAGGAGGTAAAATACCCCCATACATGCCCATGGTCCAGTTATCAAAATCAATGCTTCCAGAATACCAGAATTCTGTAACGTTATTATGAACTTCTAACCACAAAACATAACACATCCGAGATAAAGGGTCTACACTAATCTGAGGATACAATGGTTCTATTGAAGAAGTATGCACAATGGACAATCCTCCGTTTTCTATTCCTGTAAGATTGTCCCCTATGTTATTTGAATATTTGATTAAATATGTTCCATTGTCCATTTCTCTCCACACCATATGTTGATGGCCACCAGAATCATAATACTCGTCAATGTACGTATCTGTCTGAGGAGGAATATCTGCAAGAACGTTCTGAAATACTATTGCAATCATTAACATCGTACATAGAATTGAAAATAGTTTTTTACTGTGAGTTGCCTCCAAGGTAATCTCTCCAATTAGTGAATGGTCATTGAAAAATCCATTAATAATCATTTGGGTAAAACTTTTTATAATTATAACATAATATTAATTATTAACATGCTAAAATATACTATATAGGGAAAATCAAGAAGTTCTGAATACAGCATTCTCCAACCTCATTAATCTTTCCTAGCACCTAGAACCTAACAACTAACAACTATCACCTAATAACTAGTACCTAGCATCTAGCACCTAGCACCTCATTCACAGGATAAGCTTTATTATCCTTACTTGATTGCTGGATTGTAATAATTATGGCAGAAAAACCAGTCAGCAAGTTCAAAAGCGTTGTTTACGACCTTTCACGAATGAATGAATGGTGGTTACTTTCAGTAGGCATGATACTTTTCGCATTCATTCCAAATCTCTATGTGGCCAATGGATACACACTGAACCTGGACATGCTCATTGAATTTTTCATGAAGCCTGATTTCTACATTGCACTGGCAGTGGTCTTTGGGGCCCAGATATTTCTCTTTGCCAGCAATGATTACTTTGACAGGGATGTTGATGCACTGGACCCTGGAAAAAAGAAGAGAAATCCGGTATGCGATGGCAGGGTAACTGTGAAGGGAGTTCAGGCACTTCTGGTGGGAACTCTGATTATTACACTGGTTGGTTCCTATTATTTCGGCATTTGGCCATTAATCTTTACAGCGTTCACCATGTTCGTGTACTACTATTACACGGCCCCGCCTCTGAGATTCAAGAACAAGGTTGGACTGGACGTGTTGAGCCATGCCACACTAATCAATACATTCCCCTATTTCCTGTGTATCATTGCACTGAATGATTTCACCACCGGCACAATATATCTGCTGGCAGTTTTCATGATGCGCAGTTCTATGGCCCAGATATTGCAAGAAATACGTGATTATGAGGTTGACAAGCTGGTTGAGAAGAATACCGTGGTAGTGTTGGGGCAGAAGAGGGCCAGCTGGCTTGTGTTCAGCATTTTCCTGACACTTCTCATCAGTTCAATAATATTAATTGCATCATACGAGCTTACTGGATGGGGCGTTTCCCTCTATTATCTGATTCTGCCATTGCTGTCATTGACCTATCTGCCAGTGCTTTACAAGCTGGTAAGAGCCAAGGAATACGGTGAAAACATCGAGAGGCTCTGGATGGGACAGGGAAGGGAGAACTTCTGGCAGGTTGCACAGTATGCCATTTCATTTGGTATATACATAGTAATAGTAATCTATCTAGCATCAATTGGTTATCAATAATTTTATTATCGCCCATAGGAATGCTGCCTGCAATGGAAAGAGAAAAAGGCATTAGAAAAGGACAGGTATTCATAATTGCCACAATAATTATTATTCTAATTCTAGCAGCTATTATTCTGGGCACTGGCCAGACACCGGATAATGAAATAGACACAGACAATGATGGAATCATAGACATAGAAGACCTGGACGATGACGGGGACGGTGTGCCTGATACGGAAGATGCCTTTCCACTTGACCCTGCACTGAGCGAGCCTATTGATAACAAAACCTACGAGGCAAGTGCCACTTTCATTCTGGACTCTGGAAATATCACATTCAAATGCGACCTTGCAAATACCTCGGAAGAACGGCAGATTGGCCTCATGAACAGGGAATCCATGGAGCAGGATGAAGGCATGGTCTTTGTATTTGATTCACCCCTTGAAGTAAGTTTCTGGATGAAGGACACTCTTATTCCATTGGATATAATTTTCATAAACGAGACAGGCCATATTGTCAATATTGCAGAGGCAGACCCTGAGCCGGATGTGTCAGATTCTCTTCTGACTCGCTATCCAAGCGATGGTCCAATACTCTGGGTGGTGGAAATAAATCAGGGGATTTGCGCCGCTGAAGGAATAGTGCCAGGCACCTATATTGAGATTGATTATTAACAGAGAGATAATCTTTACCAAAGTTATTTATCATAATTAGTAGATTAACTCATTGATAATATGGCGAGAGTTATAAAGGACAGGGGAGCAAGCGGACATGAGGACAGTATCCTATTCCGCCAGAATCTTGATTATCCAAAGGAACCAGGGCAGATAAGCTATTATCCACCTGAACCCTCGGAGGAACTGCAAAAGCAGGTGAGAATGGACAAGGCCGGAGGTATAGCACTTTATATCATTGGATTTGCCGCTGCAATAATAGGTCTTCTAGGGGCAATGGAGTTCTCCCAGACAATCGTCATCTATGCTACTTTAATTCCATTCCTGCTTGTTCTGGGACTGGTATTTGCCATCCTTTACCTTGTAATGGACAATGTGGTTCTTGCCCAGCTGGCCAGGGCCTTGCCTGCCATTCTAATAGTATGCCTTGTTCTGCTTTATATATTATCAATATTAATGGCAGTAATGGACCTTGGAAATCTCCTTGAAGGTGGAAACCAGAATACTATATCAACTGCCTTTGATGACATATTCGGCGCCTTGCTGAACCCTGCATTCTTTTTCATGGCTGCCGGCCTCATGATATGCCGGGCCGGAGGAACAATGCTCTGGACCTCCACAAAGATAGTTCATCAGTACATCCCTGGAATGATAGTTATTGAGAGTCAGCCGGCAGCAGCTATGCAGGAGCCGCCTCAATATTCAGAAGAACCACCAGTAACTGCGCCGCCTTCCCAGGAAGACGCAGCGCCTGAAGAACTTGTTGAGGACAAGCCTGACCCTGAGCACCCCTGTGAAAGTTGCTCACAGCCAATGACCTACATTCCACCCTATGAGAGATATTATTGCTATGACTGTGGAACATATGGTGAAAAGGACGAGCCTTCGGAATGATTAGTTAATTATTAAAAATTAGTAAAAGGGCTGGCTCAATTGAGCCAGCATTTTATTTACTTACTCCCTTCTGCGGTATGCTGCATATACCATTGACATGGTTGCCAGCATTACCAGAACAACAAGGAATGATGGTGCTGGAAGACCAAGGAATCCCTTGTCTCCGCCAGGCATCTCTATGTCAGGGTCCCTGGCAACAGAGATACTTGTACTCTGCTCTGAGTCCACAAATCCATCCATTGTGACATATGCTGTTATTCTGAAGGTGGTGTCAACAGTCACATTCTTGGAAGAGAATTCTGTAAGGAACTCGCCTGCATTGTTGGTTGTTCCAGTGAGGTCAGCTAATTCACCGCCCAGACCAATTGGTGAGAGCGAAAGAACAACTGTTGCACCGGATATTGCAATGCTGGTTGCCTTGTCTGTTACAACAACTGATACAGCAGTGAATTCTCCAGAATCAAGGGATGTATTGCCCCTGACAATCTCAACAATGAAATTGCTAACTGGTGGATGCACTGTTATGTCCATCTCGGCAGAATCTGAGCTGTAACCTGCAACAAAGGCAGTAACTCCCAGTGTTATGGTCTTTGACACCAGTGTTTCCGGTGCTGTGTATTCCACTGTGAACTGCTGGCCCTCATCATCATATTCCTGCAATCCGAAGGTTCCTATGTCTGTATCAACGCCCTCATCGAATATCAGGAAAGAACCAGGTATATTGGCGCCGTCCTTGTCCTGTACCTTGATGAACAGGTCAGTTGTCTCGCCCTGTGTAAGGGACTGTTTGAAGCTGGAGATAGAAATGTCCAACTCACCTACAAGCTGGTTCTTCAGATTGATGTATGTGTAGTAGTTTCCAAGTCCACCAAGTGTCTGAACCCAGCCCACATAGCTGTCAGTGAAGTATGCATGGTTCACCATGTATGTGAACATTGGAACTGATGGGCATAAGTCTGCAATTACGTACTGGGCATCCATTATGTATTTGGCCCTGTCCTCTGGTTCCATCTGGGCATTTGCCAATTCGATATTGTAATCGAATGGAATGTACTGGTAGGTAATGTTTATGGTGTCGTTTTCATAGTTAATCACATATGTATCATCAATTGTGAGAAGTCCTGTATCATAGTCCATCTCCCATGATGCATTGTCAACCAGAGTTGTATTTTCTGTTACTGAGTCAAAATGGTACATGGATACTGGGTCCACAATATTTGTGTAGTTCAGGTTGGTGCTCCATATGGTCTCATTGAGCTTGTGCAATACTGTCTCGTTATATATGGTATATGTACCTGCGAAGTTCAGCAAATTAGTGTCTGTGGCTTCTGAATGATAAATGTCATTGATGAACTGTGGGTCAATGTCTCCCTTTGAATCTGCCAGATATATGTCATAGTCGTCTGCAATAATACTTATTTCGTGGACATCCGAGGTATTGGATACCAGTGTAACATTCAGACCAAGCTGCTCAAACCATGTGATGATATTGGTTGACATGGTATATGGAGTCACATCTGCCTGTTCAGGGCCAAGAAGTGTGAGGTTGAACGGTGTTTCATCTGGTAAATCTCTCCATCCATCACTATCATAGTCCAGGTATCCTGCATTATCAAGGATAGAATGTGCCTCGGTCATATCAAAATCATATGCCACGATGGAACTATTGAACCATGGAACATTATACTTGCTCACAATAGATTCTGTCTGTTTCAGACCACCACTGATATCATACTGGGTAAGTGCTTCTTTATTGATTGCGTATGTGATAGCCTTCCTCATGTTAACATCATTGAGTATATGGCCTGGTTCATTGTTGAATCCAAGGTACCATGTGTTGAAGCCATTGCTTCCTGTGACAGAGATGTTCTCGTTCAGAACAAGGGTTGTCTTGTTTCCGTTGACCTCAATGAGCCCTGTGGTCTCATTTGTTGAAAGTCCCCAGCTAAT
Source organism: Methanomassiliicoccales archaeon (assembly GCA_030636255.1). GTDB lineage: Archaea > Thermoplasmatota > Thermoplasmata > SG8-5 > SG8-5 > JAGLQM01. The sequence goes on along the minus strand of DAOVXH010000048.1, from coordinate 3,853 downwards.
GAAATCAATTTGTTCATCTATAATGTCATGAGCTGCTCTGTAGCTGCCTGCCCATCTTGGGTCAGCCCCTACAAAGTTATCTGCATATGGATAGTCCTCAGAGAAATCCACATCTACCATGTAAGAATAATAAGTAAAAACAATTGTGTCAAGGAATGGCCTTGCAATGAAGTGGTCATCAAATGCAATTACAACAGTAGAATCATCATCTGTGGATTCAAACATGAATGGACCGCAGCCCATTGGATCATCGTCTGCTGCAAATCCGTCTGGAACTATCTTCATTGTCATTGCCTGGCTGAAGAACCTTGCATCTGGTTCTACCAGGTCAAATGTTATTGTATCTGTATCTTCATCAATGGTGATATCTGAGATATAATCCAAGTTGTATCCATCAGCGCCGAATGTATATTCCACATCTTCCAGTGTAACTTCGGTTTCATCATGCCACATGATTCCGTCCATAAGAACAACAGAAACTATGCTGTTATCATCAGCATCTACAGCCCAGCTTGATGCCATCCATGGCACCAATTCCAGAGTGTATGGGTCAATACGTCCCAGTGATTCGTAGAGCAAATCCATTACATGATTTGCAGGTTCATTCACTTGGCTTGCCAATGGGTTCAGCGTACTTGGCTGTCCCTGCAATGCTACCCTGAAACCACCGCCATATTCTCCACCCATTGTATCCTGTGCAACTGTCACAGGAACGGCGAGAATGGCAATACCAGAGATAAGCATTGATATAACCACTACTAAACTTAGTCCAACATTCTTGGCTCTGAGGCCATCTTTCTTATTCATAACATCCTTCCTCCTATTGTGGATACTCATGAAAATGCCTGCATATGTAACCTAGCACACATACAGCGCTCCATATTTCGCTGTTAATAGTACTTTTGTATTTATAGGTTTCGCACTTTATAATATAAACATATGGGTTGGGGGGGCAATAAATACAAGAAAATTTGATTAATATATTAATGCGAATATTAAATGTTTATTACAAAACCTAAATAAACATGGGACAATACACGTGCGGTGTAAAATGGTTTCCCTGAAAAATATCATAACCCACATCCTGCAAAATCACGGTTTCGAGGTGTATGAGAGAGATGATATACTCTATGGCGAAAAACTCCATGACTGCGTGACAGTGGGAATTTACGAGAATGTCACAGTAAACGATGTCAGGGAACATGCCAATAAAATTTCAGACACCGAAGGAAGGCATATTATCTGCGTTCTGGAGGCAGGAGATGTTGCCATTGAAGAGGCCAAGCGCACCGGCCTCCTGATATGGAAGCGCCAGGACCTGGAAGGAGAGCTTGGCAGGGCAATGGTGAACCATATCAACCAGGCAGAGGACGAGGTAATTTTCACCGGGCTGTTGAGAAAAAAGGAGCATATTCTTGACCAGTCACCGGAGCCAGATGTTCAGATACTGGAGGTTGCACCGGTAATAATAGAGACACTGGGAACAGAGGGGCAGCAGAGCATTCTCAAGAGCCAGCTTACCCTGGAGGATGTGAAAGAAATAGCAGACCAGACCATCCAGGGCTTCAAACATGATTTGGAATTAGTACCCCATTATGTTTTCAATTATACCTGTACCTACGAGGGAAAGGACGGCCAGGAGGTCCAGGGAAAGGGCACAATCGCAGTTAATGCCCTCACCGGAAAGTACACAGGCTGGGACATTGAGCCTGAAATAGAAACAGACCCGGGCCATCATATCCAGATGGAACCGAAGATTGACGAGGAAAACGCCATAAAAATCGCAGTTCATGCAGTTGCCCAGCTCAATACCGAGTTCAAGGAAGTCATTGTGGAGCGGGACCATGCCACAATAATAGAGAAGGCAACATTCAAGCCAGAGGAAGACAAAATAAAACTTGAACGCCAGACACTTTCTATGGTGCCGGTCTGGTGCGTGGAAGGCAAGCATGGCGTCATGATACTGGACGGCATAACTGGCAAGATTATTTCTGAAGATTATTACGACAAGGCATGATGAGCTGGGAATTCCCAAGAAAGGTTTATTAAATGCCAATGGGCTTTTACTCCTGAGAGGATGTAATTGACAAGGAAGGCCATTTTCATAGCAATTATTCTGGCAGCAGCCATATTTCTACCATATGTTTCAATGGCCCAGGGGCAATCTGTCCCGGTTCTGGATATAGAGGATTCATCCTCCCATATAGCCATGGCCGGGGAACAGTTCATTTTTGCGGCCATACTATTTGATGAAACAAATGTATCAGAGGTATGGGCAGAATATTGGTACGATGATGAGGTGATAATCAATCTCAACCTTCCATTATATGACAGTTATGATAGCTACGATAATATGACGGCATATGCCATGGACATCAATATATCAACAGAATCTCGATACATGTACTATCAATTGATGGCACTGGACATATACGGCAATACAAACTCCACAGAAACATTGGATGTAATAATCTGGGATTATGCTTACCCAACAGCCATTTCCCAGGGGGACATCAATGCCTATGCAGACGATATTGTAGAATTTTCTGGCTATGAATCCTATGACAATAATGGAATTGTAAATTATACCTGGTTCCTGGGGGATGTAACCCTCTATGGCATGAACGTCTCACACACCTTCACCACTTTGGGCTCATTCACCAAAACAATCTATGCCAGCCTCAGTGTTCATGATATTCATGGAAACTCAGATTCCGACAGCTTCATGCTGCGCATAGACCCGCCACTTCCAGACAATGATTATGACGATGATGGACACATTAATGAGGCAGACGCTTTTCCATATGATTCCACTGAATACCTGGACTCCGATGGCGATGGTATAGGCAATAATGCAGACCCTGACGATGATAATGACAATGTTCCAGATATTAATGACCCTGAACCTCTGAATCCAGCAGTTACCAGCACAGACTCCCCTGAAACCCCAGCCAATTATACCTGTCTCATAATTCTTGTGCTCTTTCTTTTAATCGGATTGGCACTGAGGCTCACTATCAACAAGCAGAATGCCATATCTAAAGCACAAACTCAGAGTGTCCCAAAGGTCATTAATATTCCATATACCTATGATTATTGCCCAAAATGCGGTATGAAGAAAAGAACTGGAATAACTTGTCCGAATTGTGCAAGCAAGGCAGAGGCAAAAAAATCTGGCTCTCTATCTGACCAGGAAGTAATCCGGAGACTGGAGAAGGCATACCAGGAAGGAAAGATCTCAGAGAAAGATTACAATGACAATATGGCCAGGCTCAATAGATGAAAAATATTAGCTTTTTTCTTCATATTTTCATAATGGCTTCCAGGCCAGTAATATTTTCCGCAATCTTCACAGTGCCAGAACTCATCATAATGCTGAATTATATCTTCGGGAACATTACCTTCAGGAACAGCAATTTCAAGGACGGTGTTGCAATCCAGGCATCTTGATAGAATTTTATTCTTGTCAGCAGAATAAATATTCAAAATACTTATTATCTGTTCATCCAGGTCTGTAGTTCTCAGTAGAATAGAATCAGGTTTTCTGCCACAAAGCTCCCTGTCTCTGGAGATTATTATTCCTTCATCCTGAATGGCCAGCTGTAGAATTGTATCATCGTCCATGCCTGCCTCGTACAATGTATCGAACCCCAGGACTCTGAGCCACTTGGCCAGGGTACCCAGCATGGTATCAACTATAAACAATATTTCAGGCATAATACCACAATGGTCTCAAGAGTATTAGGAAATTACGCTTCAAATTCTAAAAGGATACCTGACTCGCTCATGGTGCTTCGTACAAGGTTAAGTTCTGGAAACTCACTTTCCTCTGCAAAGCCATTTCCATCCATTG
>DAOVXH010000095.1 GCA_030636255.1 Methanomassiliicoccales archaeon | reverse complement strand
GGTATACCTATTCCTGGATTCGCCCAGGGCATTGCCATGGACGTAATGGCCGGCGTAAAGAAGGTTCTCCCCAAGGACAAGAACTACGATAAAAAGGCCGAAGAGTTCAAGGCTAGTGAAGGGGCGGAACATTAAAACCCAAAGTAATATTGACAATTCAGTGAGGCCACAATGTCTGAATATGATTTGATATTTGTTCATGCACCCAGTGTTTACGACTTCAGAGAGCATAGTTCACTTTTAGGTCCAGTCTCGGATGTGATTCCTTCCACCCCTGTTTTTGAGATGTACCCAATTGGGTTTACCACAATAGCGTCCAAGCTCTCAACAAATGGTTATCGTGTAAGAATTTTGAATCTGGCCGCACATATGTTGGCAGATGAATCATATGATGTTGAAAAAGCTATAAGCAAATTACGTTCAAAGGTATTTGGAATCGATTTACACTGGTTACCACATGCTCATGGAAGTCTTGAAATTGCCAAATTAATTAAAAAAATCCATCCAGATTCCAAGGTAATCCTCGGAGGGTTCAGCACCACCTATTTCTGGGAAGAGATAATGAAAAATCATCCATGTGTTGATGCTGTATTCCGTGGCGATTCAACAGAACTGCCTATGCTGCGGTACTTTCAGGCCCTGGAGAAAGGTAAAAATCTGGACCGTGTCCCGAACCTTGTTTACAGGGATGGCAGCCGAATCAAAAATAATGGCATAAAACATTTTATTGAAAACCTGGATGATGTGGAGGTAGACTACAGATGGGTTATCAAAAGCGTCATGAAATCCATGGACCTTACAGGGCATCTGCCTTACATTGACTGGAAGAACAATCCCATGTTCCTGGTCAATACAGTTAGAGGCTGTGCTCTTGAGTGCGCTACATGCATGGGAGGCTGCAATTCATTCAAAAGGAACTTTGGAAGAACAAGACCTGCATTCAGAAGCCCGGAAAAGTTGATGGAGGACATCAGTCAACTCGAGAACTATTTCAAGGGAGTAGTTTTCGTATTCGGTGATATTCGCCAGCCAGGGAAAAATTATGCCAATAAATTTTTATCTCTACTCAAAAAGGAACGCCCCAGCAATGAGATTGCCTTCGAGTTATTTACCCCGCCCAATAAAGAGTTTGTCAGGACCTTTGGGAAATCACTGGAGGTCTTCAATGCTCAGATATCACCAGACAGCCATGACCCGGTAGTTAGAGAGGCCCAGGGCAGATATTATTCCAATGAAGCAATGGAAAAGTCTATTTCACATCTCCTTCAGGTAGGTGTGAAGCGTATGGACATATTCTTCATGATAGGCCTCCCCAAACAAGACAGGAAATCAGTTATGGACACAGTTGATTACTCGGAAAAATTACTGAGACGCATGGGCGAGACTGAGAGGCTTTTACCTTTTATCTCACCACTGGCTCCCTTTTTGGACCCTGGAAGTAATGCCTTTGAAGAACCTGAAAAACATGGGTACAAGTTACTGGCAAGAACCCTGGAAGAGCATAGACAGCTTCTGACCAATCCAAGTTGGAAATTAATCCTGAACTATGAGACCAACTGGATGACACGTGATGAGATAATGGACGCCACTTATAGGGCAGGCATCGGAATGAACAAAATGAAGAAAAATATCGGTGCAATATCTCTGGAGGAGGCAAAGGCAGTTCATTCACGTATCAAACTTGCCAGGGAGGCTGTGAGGGGCATTGACATTGCCATGAAATCCAGTGACCCGGATGCGGCTATGGCCGAGCTCAGGGAGGAACTGAAGCCACTAAGCGAGTCTACTGTTTGCAATAAAAGAGAATTAGATTGGAACAGAAGAAGTTTCTACTGGAGCATTCCGAAGATCGCAACCTCGGTACTGCTACGCCGATGATTCTGTTCGTGCCGAAATGTATAATAGCCATAATCATTTCCATTGTATGAATGACCCATGAAATACTCTCAGCCAGGTCTATAACAAAATCCTTTGGTCATGACCGGGTGCTCAGGGAACTTGACCTCACAATAAACAAGGGTGACATATATGTCCTGTTCGGTTCAAACGGCGCAGGCAAGACCACATTGATGAAGGTTCTTTCAACCCTGCATCCTGCAGACTCAGGAGAAATCATGCTCTTTGGGATGAAATCAGAGGAAAATGTCCGTGATATAAGGGCAAAAATAGGTTTCATGTCCCATGAGACCTTCCTCTATGACGACCTTTCTGCATGGGAAAATCTAAATTTCTATGCTGACCTCTATTCTGTTCATAATAAAAAGAAGAGAATCAAAGAGATACTCAAGATGGTGGGACTTTATCACAGGTCACATGACAAAGTTAGGTCATTCTCCAGGGGAATGGCCCAGAGGCTTTCCCTGGCAAGAGCTGTTCTCCATGACCCGGAACTGATATTTCTTGACGAGCCTTATTCAGGTCTGGACCTCAGGGCCCAGGAAGTATTGAACAACCTGGTCATAGAATTAAACAAAAAAGGCAAAACTTTCTTCATCATCACCCATGACATAGAAAAGGGCTTTGATATTTCCAATAGAAATGGCATTCTTTCCAATGGCACAATAGTTATTGATAAGGAACTGGACAAGGCCAATTTTTCAGAAAAATATAATGAAATACTAAGGAGGGAGGCAGATGAACGCAACTAAAGCAATCTTTCTGAAAGAGCTGAGAATAGAGTTCAGAAACAAGCAGACGATAATATTTGCACTCATTCTTTCCCTGATGATACTTGCATCCTTCAGATTTGCTTTTTCTTTCATTGACTTTTCTTTGACTGAACTGGCATCTCCTATTATCTGGGTTACCTTCTTTTTCAGCGGAATGTTCTCCCTGGCTCCTGTATACAAAAAAGAAGTTGAGCAAGGAACCAGAGATGGATTGCTGCTGGCTCCCATATCTCCGGCTTCAATTTTCCTGGGTAAGTTTCTTGCCAATTTCCTGGTAATATTAGGATTGGAACTTTTTTCCCTATCACTTTTCTTTGTGTTCTTCCCGGTGCCCACCCCTGACATGGTTGCGTTATTGACCATAATAATTCTGGGTACTATAGGATTCGCTGCCCTGGGTAACCTAATTTCCGCTATCTCATCAAACCTATCCCAGAGCGAGATTATGCTTCCAGTGCTTCTTGTGCCAATACTTCTTTTCACCATTGTAATGACATCTGTAAGTTCAACATCTGAGATATTTTTAGGAGCTAATCTTAATGAAATATTTGAAAGCATTAAGCTTATATTGGTCTTTGATATTGTGTTCCTAGCCAGTGGATATTTACTGATTGACTATGTACTGGAGGACTGAGATGGCCTTAAAAAACAAGATAGAAATCATGATTCTGGGAATAGCGGCCCTCCTGACATTTATTGGCATATACCTGGCGTTCCTATATGCGCCTACACATGTGGCCATGGGAGACGTCCAGAGAATTTTCTATTTCCATGTGGCATCAGCATGGGTATCATATCTTGCCTTTGGAATCACATTGATAGGCAGCCTCCTATATCTAAAGACAAAAACAATGAAATGGGACATGCTGGCACATGCTTCTGCAGAGATTGGCGTTGTATTCTGTACCGTGGCCATAATAACAGGCGCATTATGGGCAAAGGACGTGTGGGGCACATTCTGGAGATGGGAGGACATGAAACTTTTCATGACACTGGTTCTCTGGCTCATATTTGTGGCTTATCTGGCCCTGAGAGCTAACAGTCTTCCAGGAAAGAAGAGAGCTAACATTAGCGCTGTCTTTGGAATCATTGGTTTTCTATGTGTTCCTCTAAGCTTCGCAGCCAATAGGATATGGAGTCATTTTCACCCCACGGTGATTGCCACATCCGAGGGAAGCCTGCAAGATTCCATGGTTCTGACCCTAGTTGTGGCTGTTTTCGCGTTTACATTTGTCTATTTGTTCCTGCTTAAACTTAAAATTAATTTAGAAAACATGCGAGAGAATATTGAAGAAATTAAACAACAAATTGGTGATATGAATGGCTGAGTTGACATATCTTTATGTGGCATATACAATAATCTGGGCAGGGTCTTTCCTTTATATTTTGAAGCTCCACATGGACCAGAAGAAATTGAAGAGAGAACTGAAGGTTTTGAGGGAGGTAATCCATGGAAGAAAGCAAAGAAAAGAAAAAGATATCTGAGAAGCAGTTGAAAATCATTGTGTTTGTGGTTTTGATTGCAGTAGTTGTTGGTTATCTTGTCTGGGGCATGACTCCGGAAAAATTCTATGAAACATCGGAAATTCTGGAAAACCCTGGTGAGTTTGACGGCCAGGAGCTTGATATCAAGGGAATTGTCAGCAACTGGAATATGACCAGTAACTTCACTCTCACTGATTCCAATGATTACAACATAACAATCACTGCCACCCATGATAGAGCGTTTCCCGAAGGTTTTGGCAATAATGAGACCATCGTAATCAGAGGCGTGTTCACTTACACAAATGGAATTGGCCACATTGAGTCAGAATCCATTCAAATCGGCTGCCCATCAAAGTATTAATTACTCCTTTGACAGGAACGGAGATATTAGACCAGGAAGAATGCCAGGGCTATTAGTCCATTGCGCGTCCATATAGTCCAGGACCATTCTGAACTGTGCGGTCTTTCTGCCCTTTGCAATGCTCTCCATGAGTGCAGGGAATACATGACAGCCACATTTCTCACAAAACGCCCGCTCACCAAAAACACATGGTTCCTTTAGGTCTCCAAATGCATCATATGACGGGACAAAATAAGACGGGCAGGATTTTGTCCACTCTGGATTTCTCAGCATATCCAGCTCAAATTTTGTATTATAGATAAATTCAGGTTTTTGCTCTATTAAATCAAGTAATAAATTAATGTCTTTATTTCTTGTATCATAATTCACCCACAGGGAATCATCATCACTTGCCGGATTATACCAGTTGAACATAATGCCTTTCAATCCCAAATCTTCCGCCGTACTAATTGTCTGGGAAATATGCTCATGGTTCAGAGAATTAAGGGTGCAAAGCCCGTAGATATTGTCTGTTGGACTTTTCTTCACATTCTTTTCCAATTGCTGAAACACACCGTCTCCCCTCAAATTATCATGGACCTTCGGCGGGCCGTCCAGACTGAGAATATAAAATACTGGAAAGTCAGGAATTTCCTTTGTACCGTTAGTAACAATATAGTTCATCCAGAAATGGCCAATTATGGTTTCACATTTTTCTATCGACTCCCTAGATATTAGGGGTTCACCGTCTGTCATTGTGCAGTGTTTGATGCCCTGCTTTGATAATTTCTCAGCAAGAGCGCCCATCTCCTCCAGCGATAATTCTTTCTTACCGGAATTACGGTTCTCAGTCTCATAGCATTGCTTGCAATTAAGGTTACACTGTATCGTCGGGGCCAGCGAACACCCAAAGGGCCTTTCATACCCAAAAAACTTCAATTTGAAGTATTCAGAAGCACCGTATGCTAGGTAATATGGCAGCATATGAATGACCAATAGACTTTGTTCTACTTAAATGAGGGCTTGCGCAAAGAACCGTGAAAATTAAGGTAAATATTAAAAACAGCCGAGGTGTTCCTTTTAACCAGGGTATAAACCATCACTGAACATTCGTTAACTAGGTTGAGGTTAACAATATGTTTATTAATAATCAATCGTTAATGCATGAAATTACTTGGATATTGGTATGGATTATTGGATATTTAAAACACACATATTATCCTTTTAATAGGGATGTTGCGTTTTCCGAATATTCAAGTAATGGTCATAAATAAAAGAGGTGAATATATGTCTCACGAAGATGCATCGAATTCTGAAGAACCTATACAATTGGAACAAATGGACGCGAACTTTAAGAACGTATTCTCCAAGGTCCACGGAGGGGAGAACATCAAACGCTGCTTTACCTGCGGCACCTGCTCAGTTGCCTGTCCTGTTTTTGAGGTCGAGCCGAGCTACGACCCGAGGAAGGTCATCAGAATGATACTCCTTGGCATGAAGGATGAGGTGCTCAAGAGCAAGCTGATCTGGATGTGCTCAGGGTGTTATAGCTGCCAAGAACTTTGCCCCAGGGACGTCAAGATAACCAACATCATGGCGGCGGCGCGGAACCTGGCCGTTAAAGAGGGGTATGTCCCCGACGGGATAAGAGGAAGCGTGGAACAGCTGGAGAAGTACGGAAGGCTTTTGGAGGTCAGCGAGTTCGAGAACAACATGAGGACCAAAAAGGATATTCTCGAACTTATAGAAACGCTGCCTGAGATAAACGGGATCCTGAAAAATACTGGGCTTACAAAGCTTATAAAGGAGGGCGGGAAAAATGAGTAATCTGAAATACGCCATATTCCTTGGCTGCACGGTTCCTGTGAGGAATTTCAATTACGAACTTTCTGCCAGAAGAGTTTTGGAAAAGCTCGGTGTCGAGTTGGTGGACATACCTGAGTTCGCATGCTGCGGATACCCAATAGAAGGCGCCCATAACCACACATCCGAGGTGCTGGCTGCCAGAAATATTGCCCTGGCTGAGGCCAAAGGGCTGGACATGATGACCCTTTGCAGTGCATGCACAGGCCATCTTACAAAGGCCAAGAAATACCTGGATAGCGAGGAAGGTGCAGAGGACAGAAGGAAACTCAACGAAGAGCTCAAAGAGTTTGGACATGAATACAAAGGGACTGTAAAGATCAGGCATTTTGCAAGGGTCCTTTACGAAGATATCGGCGTCGAGAAGATAAAAGAGGCTGTCACTAATCCTTTGGACGGAATAAAGGTCGCAGCCCATTACGGCTGTCATTATGTCAAACCTTCAGAGGTCTTCGACGGTTTCGACGATCCCATATTCCCCCAGAGCCTGGACATTCTTATCGAAGCTGCTGGGGCCACGGCAGTGGACTACAAAGACAAGATGCAGTGCT
>DAOVXH010000139.1 GCA_030636255.1 Methanomassiliicoccales archaeon | reverse complement strand
TGTCCAGACTTATGCAAGATGCATTGGTGGGCAAGGGCAATTTCACCACCATAAAGGGTGAAGCAGGCATTGGAAAAACCAGGCTTATGAGCGAGTTTGCAAAGCTTGCTATGGATGAAGGATTTGATTTTCTTACTGGAAGATGTCTGTCATTGGAACAGGCAGACCCATACCTGCCATTCACTGAAGCCATGAAGGAAAAAATGGGAAGCCCACAGGAAAAACCCCAGGGCAGTGTTCCCATAGGCCTCATGGGAGTTGCAAATTCCAGTTCCAGGCAAGATGTTCCCCTGGGATTGCTTGGGATTGCCGGAAGTACCCAGGCAGATGTCACCAGCATTGATATTCAGACAGAGAAGGACAAATTATTTGACAATATTCTGAGTTCCATAGTCAATAATTCTAGTAGAAAACCAATAATACTTTTCATTGATGATCTTCAATGGGCGGATGTTGGCACTTTACAGCTTCTTTTATTCATTGCCAGAAATATCACCAGCAACAGAGTCATGCTATGCACTGCTTTCAGAACAGAAGAGGTTGATTCCGAAGGTCGACCACTGAGATTTTATGAAGAATTCAGACAAATGAGCAAGGATATTTCCTATAATACAATGGCACTGGATAGGTTAAACCAGAACGAGATTGGAAGTATGATCAATAGCATACTCAGCATTAGTGACGTTCCAACCAAGTTTGTTAGCAAGCTTTATTCAGAGAGTGAAGGAAACCCATTCTTTGTTGAGGAGGTTTTGCGCTCACTTATGGATGAAGGAATTATTCTTAGACACGGGCATATATGGGACGCTGGTGTGGACCTTTCAACCATACGAATTCCCAATACTATTAAGGACGTTATTACACACAGAATTGCCAGGCTTGGCGAGGTTGAAAAGAAAATACTGAGATATGCTGCTGTTGCTGGGGACAATTATACATTTGATGTTCTCAGAGAGGTCACGAAGATTGATGATGAACTATTGCTGGATTCTATTGACGCGCTCATGGAAGCCGACATAATCCAGGAAGTTCCAAACTCCGAGGAGGAGGAGTATCATTTTGACCACAAACTTATCCGCAGCGTAATTTATGATTCAATGAGCAAGAGCCGGGTAAGATTAATGCACAAATCAGTAGGTGAGGCCATTGAAAATTTGTACTCCAATGATCTTGATAGATGGGTATTCGATTTGGCCAGACACTTTAGCCTTGGCAAACATTCCCAGAAGAATTATCAGTACTCAATAATGGCAGGAGAGAAGGCATTTAATTCACTTGCACTTGATAGAGCTGTAGATTATTATGTATCTGCATTGAGAACCATGGATTTGCTTTCCCCATCTGAGGATTTTGACAGGGAACTGGAAAAACAAAATATATCCATGATGGTAGGAAATCTGTATTCCAGCATAAGTCTGTGGAACAGTGCCACCAAATATTATGAAAATGCACTCAAGGCCTCCCAGAAAAGGAGAGACGAGAAAGGTGAGGTACTTGCCCTAATCTCAATTGGACATTCCAAACGCTCATTGGGTAATTACTCGGATGCAGAGAAGGACTACGAAAAAGCAGCAGAATCTGCAAAGAAAACCAATGATGTGCAGAGCCTTGGAGAAATAGAACGAGGCCTTGGATATGTACACTGGCGTAAAGGGGAAAACGATGAGGCCATTGAGCATTACAATCAGGGAATCAGCTTCTCCATGAAGGCCGGAGATATGTCCTCCATGGCCAAGACATTCATCGAGCTTGGAAATGTGTACAATCACTGGGGCCAGCATGAAAAGGCAATTGAGTATTACAGCAAGAGCTTAATCGAGCTTGAAAAATTAGATGACTATTCTGAACTGGCAAGGGCCTACAATAATATGGGGGATACTTACCTCCAACAAAATCAATGGGAAAAGGCCATAGAGAGCTTTGACAAGTGCCAGGAAGCCTCGGAAAAGATTGGCAATAAGAATATGCTAGCATGGGCACTGTTCAATTCATCTGAAGCATTGGCCTATACCGGAGAGTTGGACAAGGCTGAGAACAATTGCATAAATGCACTGAATATTTGTGAAACCCAGGACGACAAAATAGGCATGAACGGTGTGTTCAGATGCCTTGGCATAATCTACAGGTTCAAGGAAGACTGGAACCGAGCCATCGAGAACTTCAACAAGAGCATAACAATTTTGGAGATGCTGGACATTCCCTATGACCTTGGAGATACATACTTCCAACTTGGCACTACCTATGAACAGATGAACGAGTTATTGGGTGCCAAGGAAAATTATCAGATGGCCATAGAGCTTTTTGATACAGTCGGGGCAAAGAACCAGGCAGAAGAGGCAAAAGACAGGCTTGCAGCACTTGAGAAGTAGAGGGAAAAGAATGAAAGAATATAACCCGGCCAGCATAGAGAATAAATGGCAAGATAGATGGGAGCAGTCTGGCATTTGGAAGGCTGAAATTGATCCTGACAAGGAAAAATTCTACTTGATGTTCGCCTATCCAGGGGTTAGCGGATACCTGCATGTAGGACATATGCGGGGCTACACTTATTCTGATGTTATTACACGTTACAAAAGAATGACTGGCTATAATGTTTTATTCCCTGTAGGGGCCCATGCAACCGGTAATGTTGCCATAACATTTGCCAGGAAGGTTGAGAGAGGAGATTCAGAGCAAATAGAAATGCTCAAATCCAATGGCTGCACCGACGAGACCATCGAGAAGCTGAAGGACCCAGAATTTGTTGTGGAATTCTTCAGCCAGATGTATGTTAATGATTACTGGAAGAAGTTCGGGTTCCTGGCAGACTGGCGCAGATACATGACCACCATTGACCCGGGATACAAGAAGTTCATACAATGGCAATTCAGAAAATTAGACGAGAAAAAAATGCTCACCCAGAAGCCGTATTATGGAACTGCATGCATGAACTGCGGACCGGTGGCTGTTGATGCTTCCGAGACAGATATTTCAAAGGGAGGCAATGCAGAAAAATTAGAATGGACGCTATTGAAATTCGAGATGGACGGCGAATTTGTTGTGGCTGCCACATTACGGCCTGAAACGGTATTCGGTCAAACCAATTTTTGGGCCAATCCAGATATTGATTATGTCAGGGTGAGAGTGGATGATGAGACATGGATAATGTCTGCCGAGGGGGCTGAAAAGCTCAATTTCCAGAGATATGTGGAAATTATTGGCAAGATTAGTGGAAAGAGTCTCATTGGCAGGATGGTGAAGGCACCGATCATTGATAGAAAAATCCCAATTTTGCCAAGCAGTTTTACAGACCCGGATTATGGTACTGGCCTGGTGACCAGTGTGCCATCTGATGCTCCCTATGACTGGATTGCGCTGGTGGATCTGGCTAATAATCCCGTGGAATGCGAGAAATACGGCCTTGACCCGGAGATGGTCAGGTCAATCAAGCCAATTCCAATTATCGATTCAAAGGGCTGGGGATTGAACCCGGGTGTGGAGATTGTTGAGAAGATGGGCATAAAGAACCAGAACGACCCACAACTGGAAGAGGCCACGAAAGAAATTTACAAGGCAGGATTTCACACTGGCCGCATGAGAGAGAATTGCGGAGAATTTGCCGGAATGTCTGTATATGATGCAAAGGACAAGGTTAAAGAAATGATGCTGGAAAAGAAAGTGGCCAGCATAATGTACGATTTATCAGAGTCTGTCATATGCCGCTGCGGTTCAAAGGTCATAGTCAAATTAATACCAGACCAGTGGTTTATTAATTATGGGAATCCGGAGGCCACCAGAATAGCCAAGAACCATGTCAGCCAGATGTTCATACAGCCCCAGGAATACAAGGATAATTTGCCAGGAATTCTCGATTGGTTCCAGGAAAGGGCATGTGCAAGGCTGGGCAACTGGCTTGGAACAACGTTCCCATTTAATCAACGCTGGATAATTGAACCTATTTCGGATTCAACGCTTTATTCTGCATATTATTTGGTTTCAAATTACGTGAATGACGGTAAACTCAATCCAAAACAATTGAATGAAGAATTCTTTGACCACATTTACCTGAAGAAAGGTTCAGCTGATGAAGTGGCAAACAGCACTGGAATTGATAAAACTGTGCTGGAAAATATTCAAAATGATTTCAATTACTGGTATCCCCTGGACATTAACCTGGGAGGGAAAGAGCATCAGACAGTTCATTTCCCTGTATTTCTCATGAACCATGCAGCAATACTGCCAGACCATTTGCCAAAAGGTCTTTTTGTCAATTGGTGGATTTCAGGAAAGGGCGGTAAAATGAGCAAGTCCAAGGGCGGTGCAAAGCCAATACCAGACGCAGCCAGCACCTACACCGTGGACGGATTAAGATTATACTATTGCCATATTGCCAGTCCCCATGTTGATGTTGAATGGGACCCTGATAATGTAAGGCATTCCAAAATGAGAACAGAAAGAATCTGGAAATTTGCCAATGAGCTCATGGAAATCCAGGGAGAAAGCCAGCCAATAGATAACTGGCTGGAGGCCAGGATGTATGCTCACCTTCAAAACATACAAACAGCAATGGAAAAGTTTGACATGAGGGAAACTGCTGGCATTATCTTTTTCGAGTTGTACAATGATATGAAATGGTATCTCCGCAGAGGGGGCAATAATTCAGAATTAATTGGCAGGGTATTAAATGCCTGGCTCAGAACCATGGCACCCTTCACCCCCCATATGGCAGAAGAGCTGTGGGAAATCTCAGGCAATGATGGATTAATTTCAATAGCTGGGTATCCTGAGCCGAAGGAGTTCAAACAGGACAAGGATGCTGAGGCCGCAGAGGATTATCTGCGGGATGTTCAATCAGATATTGCAGACATTCTGAAGATGACTGGCATGAAGCCAAAGAAAATTTGTTTATACACAGCTTATGGGTGGAAATATGACATCCAGAAAAAGATGGTTCTTGAGAAGAAGGACATGGGCGCAATTATGAAGGAGGCAATGGCAGACCCAGAGCTTCGGAACAAATCCAAGGAAATTAGCGCTTTCACATCCAAACTAATGAAAGACATTAAACGGTTTGGAGATGGGGGAATGCCTGCCTTTGAAGGTGATTTTGAATTTAACACACTTGAGTCAGCCAGAGAGTTCTTCCAGAAGGAATTCGAGTGCGAATTTTTCGTTTACTCAGCTGATGAGCCAGAGGCCTATGATCCAAATAATAAACGGAATGTGGCTGGACCTGGGAAACCGGGGATTCATGCGGAAGGGGTTTTGAACTAAGGCTTTCTGCCAGTATG
>DAOVXH010000096.1 GCA_030636255.1 Methanomassiliicoccales archaeon | reverse complement strand
GGTTCCGCGAGGGCGTTGGAATTCTGGCATGATATTGACCATATTCCTCTACAATATAAAATTAATGATTGGCATATTGAATCTATTTTTATCAATATGTTTATACTTAGTATGTTAAAAATGTATAAAAAACCTTATTAATCTAACATTTCATTCATAAATGTCTGTATTAAAAATAGTTATACAGACTATTAATGCCGAGGTGGGGCATAGGAAAATACCAATGTTTAAAGGAGGTGAAATAAATGAAATCAAAAATTATTGGGATTGCGGTTGTTTTCGTTGCATTTGCCATGCTATCTGTCCCAGTATTAGGAACTCCAGTCGGTAGCCTTACTGCTGACCATGATACTTACAGGTGGAACAAAGATGTCACAATTACATATGAGGGACTACCTCCTGCAAACTATCAATATGAAGTGAGGATTGTCATATTAAATGATGCTGAAGACATAGTAGCGACAGACCCCATAACATCCGGACTCCACGTCTGGGTTTGGGACCATGTTGGTAACTATGGTGCATATAATGGTAGTACTGTCGATGATGGGTTCTATGATATCACCCTGAGCTACTTCGACAATGGATCATTAATGTGGCTCTGGGGCGGCACCTACGATACATTCGAGTTGCTGTAATTGAAATGGGCAATCATTCAACCTACCAAATGAAATCTATAAACCCTTTTTTCTTTTTTTTAATTTTACAGTGAAAACTAGGGCATGTTTCAGGCAAATCCCCTACAATATAAAATTAATGATATGTGGACTATGCATTTGGATTGCCGACCTTGCCCATGAAAAGTATCTGGCCAGTGCTTTCATGCTGTATGAAGAAGATGAACGAGTGGTCTGCATCGAACAGGATTGGTTCTGGATTGGAACCACCTATGACTGCGTTATCATACATTATTACAGCCGTTGCGGCAGCAGCCTCTGTTCCTTCCTCATCAACTTTCACAAAGGATTGATGAATAACTTCACCAATGGCCAATGGGCCTGAATTAGCTTTTATGCCAGAGAAATCAGCACCACTCCCAAAGGCAGTTGGCATACCCATATTGGTCAGATTATTAACTAGGCTGTATTTCTGCTCGAATTCAAATTTTGGAAGATATATATCCATCCATTCCTGGGACATATCATCTTTCAGGTCATTGAAATAATCATAATTTAATTCTGACTCAAGCGAGGCTATATCATCATCTTTTGGAAGCATTATGTACATTGATAATTCATTTTTCATATAAGGAAGTTGAAGCATCTGGACGTCTCCATTTTCAGAATAATTAAAATCAATTTCCATATCATTCATGTGCATGGCCTCTACCATTGTGGTACAATTGTTTCCCATATAGAATGTTCTGTTCTCGGTGGCATTTGCATCAAACTGATATTTCCAGTCTGACAGGAAGTAAATGGCATTGGTTAGGACCAGATATGTCTCGGGTGTTATGCTGCCAGATGGTAACAAATCCTGAATTTTATCATTGGTTTGCTCCTCCACCCAGGCATTGATTGTTTCTATAGAGCCAGAGGAATCACCTGCGAAATCTAGCTCTTCACCATGTGCCAGGTAATAGGATTCTATCGCATTCCTGTATTCTGAATTAAGATATTCACCCTGCCTGAGCCAGTAGGCGTTTGCTGTGGCCAGTTCATAGGCTTCGCTTTCCTTATTTAGCTCGCTCTGGAAGGCCTTCATTATGTCAAGTCTTGTTTGATTGTCTGTGGGGAAGTTCAAAACACTAGCCATCTCAGTGGCAGTTTCTCCCCTAGCCCCCTCATATGCCATTCCCATTGCGGTGGTTATGCTGTATGGCGAGAAGAACACATTTTCATCGCCGGCCAGCTCCTGATACATATCAAATGAAAAATCATTACTGCATTCAATTAGTCCAGCCATGTCAGTTGGAGGTTCATTGGAGGATGAGAAATCTCTACCAATCCAGTTTATGGAAACAACAGCCACAGTAATCAGTGCTATCACGATAATAATGCTCAATATTGCTTTTTTCATATGCTTCACCCAGTTAACACTAAGTTTCTGAAATATATAAGTAAATTGGCGGGATTGTGCGATTGTTCTGGAAAAATACGTCGGGTTGACTGGAATTACGTTTCGCTACTTTGCTTGTACAAAATGTTACAACGCTATTGTTTTCAAAGTTTGAAAAATGGGCCGGCCATACGAGCGAGAAAAACGCCTTTGCGGTTTTCGAACTTATTTTCTCGGCATCGGGGAACTGCCCTGCAGCTCCCCTGGCTTTTTTTTAATTTTTGATAGCGCAGGCGCTATCGAGGAAAAATAAAAAAAAGGGGGGAGGTAATCGTGATGTGTGATTCGAATCCTAACCCAATTTTTAGGGGATCCCATCCCTCTTAGGTGCGTGGGGGTTAGTGCATCCAGGACCCATGCGGGCCTCCCTAATGTTTCCCTTACTTTGTCAGGAGCTCTTTCTCGAGAGCTTCTGCATTTGTCACGGCTCTTTCCGCATCCGCCATTTTCTGCAGCTTGTCTGGAACCATTTCTATACGGTCATAGACCATGTCCCTGATTGCTGCGCGGATTGCTTCAGACCGAGACGGGAAGTCATCAGCTTTTACCAGAAAGTCAATTGACCGAAGATACCGCTTTGGTATTCGGATGGTAACTTTCTCGCTGTCGGGGTTCATTCATATCACCTATTTGTACCTTTCGCGTACCTCGCTTGACATACGCTTGTCCGACAACAGTGTATTACTATACTCCTATTTAAAGGTTAAGGTAATTATATATTAACCAAATTTTAATATACTGGCTACCTAAAAAATAGAGCTTTTATTATGAATATTGTAATATTTATGTCCGGCACTTCAATACATCATTTTCGGCTACAGAAGAATTAATCGACAATGAAAAACCTATAATACAGAATACTATACAATGTTGAAATTAAGTTGTGGAAAAAGGTGCATATTGTGAAGGCTAAATCCATATTGATAATTCTAGCACTGGTTTCGACCAGCACCCTTGTAGGCCTAATCAGCTTTGCCCCTCTGGTAAATGCAGAAATAGAGTTCACTCCTAATCCAGTCATTGTGACCGGAAACTCAGATACCAAGGAGGGACTCGGTATTTGCTCAGATGATAATGGACCCATTTATGTAACCTGGTCTCAGAAAATGGATGATGGTTTCACAGATGTTCTTCTTTCTTATTCCTCTAATAATGGAACTTCTTTTTCTCCTGCCATCACTGTGAACGACAATACCGAAGGCTCTCAGACAAGTCCAGAATCTGGAGTGACTGATGATGGAAATCTTTTGATAGCCTGGCAGGACAGTTATGCAGATGGTGGCGATATTGTAATTGGCCGTTCTGAAGATAGGGGAATGACATTTACAGAAATGCATGTTAGTAATCATGATGAAGGGACCCAGTCAAATCCATCAATGGACCTGAACGGTGATAAGGTTGCAGTTGCATGGGAGGAATATCGTTCTGACCCAACAATTCGAATTTGGTGGGGTAATAACGGTACCCTGGCCCGTGAGATAGAGGGACATGCCGAGGCAGTAATGGATGTTGAATATTCTCCAGATGGCACAATGCTGGCTTCAGCTTCAGAGGATAATACTGTCAAGCTCTGGGATTCCTCTGATGGAGATTTTATAAGAAATGTTACAACTTATGAAAATTATGCTACAGCAGTGAACTGGTCCGCAGACGGCACAATACTGGCAGCAGGCTCACATGATTTTAATATCACCCTGTTCAATACCACTGACTGGAGCATCATTACCCAGTTTAATAGTACTGATGGCACCCCCACTCAAAACTATGTGAATGCAATATCATTCTCTCCAAATGGAACCTACCTGGCAGCAGCATACAATGGCCGCTATGGCACAAGCACCCCTACAGGATTGCCCAGTCAGCACTACAATGTCACTGTCTGGAACATGGCTGACAATACCAGTTGGACAAGCACCCATAGCAATTCGGTCTATGACATAGCTTTCTCACATAATGGCACATATGTCGCATCTGGCGGTAAAGACTCCAATCTCAGGATATGGGACTCTGTGACTGGTGCAAGCTTTAAGGCAATAAACATTGGATATTTTGTTAACTCTCTTTCCTGGTCCCCGGACGATACTCATATTTCGGTAGGTTTGGGAAATAACTCTATTGCATTGGTAAATATCTCAGATACCACTGACATATCATGGCTTAGTTCTCAGCATACTGGTCGGGTAAATTCAATTGACTGGCACCCTATTCGATACATAGCATCCGGAGCATCTGACCCAAATGCAAAAATTTGGGATGAAGCAACAGGCCTTGAGCGGGACGAACTTCCTGGTCACCAGAACAGTGTTCAATCAGTTGACTGGTCCACAGATGGTACAAACCTTGTCACTGCTGGAGGTATTTCTAATCAATATGGAATGGGCGAAAATCAGATATATTGTGCAGTTTCCAGTGATGGTGGCCTTTCATTCGAATTACCTATACTTGTATCTGACAGTTTTTCAAGAAATAGATTGAGGCCAGATATTGGAGTGGATGCCTCTGGAAACATCTCCCTGGTATGGTATGATTACAGGAGTGGCCAAGAAGATATTTATTTCGTCAACAGCACAGATGGCGGCGATAGCTTCGGAAAGAACAAGGGCATTGCAACCAAAACAACTTCTGAATCAACACCAGAGATATTTGTTGAGGATGATGGAACTGCCCATGTTGTTTGGCAATATGGTACAGGTTCTGGCGTGAGATATGCTAATTCTTCCAATAATTTCAGCATAGCCCAGACAATCGCCATTGATGCACAGGCCCCCTCAGTTGCAGGCAGTCCTGACGGCTCTACTATATGGGTCACCTATCGGAATCAAAGCACAGATAATAATTACCACTTAATGTCCCATGTATCATATGATGGTGGCTTAAACTTTGCAGATATTGTGGACCTTAATTTTTCAGCGGCTCTACAGTCCCATATATACGATGTTTATGTGGATAAATTCAACCAAACCTCATTTACCTGGATGATAAGCAACAATATTTTCTTCAAGACAACAACCCTTACAGATGATTGGGCGCCCTATATCATGTCCAGCGACCCCCTGGACGGTGCCACAGACGTATCAATATTCACTGATTTCACAATTACTTTCTCTGAGCCAATGGACAAGGTATCTGTGGAGGTGGCCTTCTCATGGACAGACGGCACCAATACATGGTATGTTGGCGATTGCACCAATAATCAAGGAGACTGGAATGCCTATGGAAACAAAGTATCCTTCACACCAGACCAAAATATTGAGCCATCGGTTATCCCCAGATATTCCACATCCAGCTATTCATTTTCCATTGAAGCCACTGCTACTGACCTTGCAGGTAATTCCCTGGCAACTGCCTACACTGTAACTTTCACAACCAGCGCAGACGTGGACCCACCAAGGATAGAACATTCCCCAAGCCAGATAACTGTTAGTTATGACATGGAATACACAGTCATGGCAATTGTCACGGACCAGTGGGGCACTGTTGACCAGGTAAGATTGTTCTATCAGGGAGTAGGTGATTTATCTCCAACAAACTCTATTATCATGGCCATAACCGATTCAGACTCAGATTCTTATTCTGCAACTATTATGGCTCAACAGTCTATTGGCCAAATGTACTATTACATCGAGGCCGAGGATGAATTTAGTAATGTTGCCAGGCTTCCTGATGATTATACAAATCAAAGTCAACTTTTCAATGTTTCAGTGGTGGATGGCGTGAAGCCAGAAATTTCCCATGTTCAGATGACAGAACAGGAAGTATTCTTTTCCATTGATATATGGGCCGTGATAACAGATGAGATATCCATGGATTCTGTGGAACTCAATTACAGGTCAGTGGGTGGTTCTTTCACCAATGTCACAATGAACCAGACAACAAATGGTTCGGCCAATACCTATAATTATACCATTCCAGCACAAACAGAGATTGGTAGTTTACATTACAATATAACTGCAAAAGACAGCTCTGAAAATTACAATGCAACAACTTTTTACACCATTGAAATTGTGGACCGTTCTTCACCGGTGATTAGCACTCCAGAGCCAGTGTATCGGGCAAATGAAACAGAAGTTCTTGTCCGGGCCAATGTGACAGACAATATAGAAGTGGACACAGTGGTACTTTATTTCAAATCAGTAAGTGGTAATCAGTGGGTACCCAGAACAATGCAGCATGTTGATGGGGACATCTATGAGTTCACTATTCCGGCTCAGCGAAATAGTGGCACAATCTACTTTTATGTCAATGCCACGGATTCTTCCGGCAACTCAGCTTCAACCCTGACAGAACAGGACCAGTTCCAGATAGAAGTGGTGGGTGTTGGAACAGATTACACTATTTACTACATTCTGGGAGTTATTCTAGCAGCTCTCATGATTCTGCTTGTCTATCTTGTAATCAAGAAGTTTTCTGAACCAGACAGAGAAGAGGAAGTTATGGATGAGCCAGAAACCGTTGTAGACAGGCCATCTGAATCAGGACCGGAAGAGATTGTCCAGGGCGATGAACCAGCCGAAAAGGTAGTTGAAGAATGAAGTTAGCCGATGTTGACATGGACAAGAAAATTATTGACATCATATCCAGCAAGGGAATTGAGGAGCTCTACCCTCCACAGGCCGAAGCACTGGAACATGTTCTGGCTGGAAAAAGTACAGTTATTGCAGTGCCAACAGCCAGCGGCAAATCACTGATTGCATATCTGGGGATTTTAAAGAAGGTTCTTGAAGGCAAAAAGGCATTATATATTGTCCTACTCAGCGCACTGGCCACCGACAAGTATGATG
>DAOVXH010000059.1 GCA_030636255.1 Methanomassiliicoccales archaeon | reverse complement strand
TTCCAGAATCTTTGATGCCAGTGCCAGTGTTCTTGATTCGGACATCCGTTCCATTATCATTGAAGGCGATTTTGAAACATTCCAGCTTGCTGAAAGGCTGGCCCTTGCATGGTCTGCAAGCAAACACATCTTTTCAGGTCATGAGAATGAGCTTCCCAGTTTCCTTGAAGACCTAAAACTTCCAGGCAAGACATTCATGGCCAAGACCAAGCGTCTGGGAACCCAGGAACCAGAGGTAGGCATGGCCCTCACCAGAAAAATTGGCGGCCTTCTTTCAGAATCATACAAAGTTGACCTTGGTAATCCAGATGTGGAAGTTCGAGCCTTAATGGCCAGCAAAATTCATCTGGGCATCTTGAGTGGAGAGATTGACCGCTCATCCTTTGAGTCGCGCAAGTCTGAATATCGGCCCTTCAGCCATCCAATTTCATTGCATCCAAGGCTTGCCAGGGCACTTGTTAACCTTACAGGAATAAAGCCATCCCAGACCATCTTGGACCCCTTCTGCGGCACAGGAGGCATACTTCTGGAGGCTGGATTAATGGGCTGCAATATTCTGGGCGGAGACATTGACCAGCGTATGATAGATGGTTCCATACAAAATTTGAAACATTATGCCATTGAAAATCCAGACATAAGAAAGATGGACATATCTGACTGGCCCAATGAAATTCAATTGGTGGATGCAATAGCCACAGACCCCCCTTATGGGCGCTCGGCCAGCACTGCCAGGGAGCCAATAGAATCCTTGTACAAACGGGCCTTTGAAATGAGCCAGAAAATCTTAAAGCCAGGCGGAAAACTTGCCATCATATTGCCTGATGAAAAGCATACTGAATTATCATCACTTGAGCTGGAAATCATTGAGCCAGTCAGGGTTCATAAATCCTTGACCAGATATTTTTGTGTTTTCAAAAACTAGGTGAAATTAACAGCAACCCGCATTCCATGGGCCCTTCCTGCACTTTCGCTGTTAAGGTTTGCTTCCATCCAGGGGTATTCCAACTCCTCGATATCGATTATGGCTTGGGTTGCATTCACCATTGGACTGAACATCATATTGAGGCTGAGGTTTTGTGTCTGTCCAAGTTCCAGTGTTGTATTGAAATATTGACTCACATTACCTGTTGTATTTCCATTTTGGGACAGCCAGGCATAGCATTCATATCCAGATACATTTGTGGTGATGTCAATATTGAACCTAAGGTCAAGTTCCATATTACCATTATTTTCAATCCTGAAAGGGAATGAATAGTTCTGCCAGTCATTAAAGACCTGTTTGTCAATGGAATGGCTGAAATGTGGTCCTACAAGGGTTCCATCGCCCTCCTGGAATGTAAAATCATAATTGTAATCAACTTGCATCAAGGGCACCGGTACAAAGCAGAGCACCAGCATCAGGGCCGCTGCTACCCCTACCATTTTCCTTTTATTGTCCAGATGAGACACATCGTTCAGTGGAGGTGGATGCCTGATGCCCATGAACATTATTAGCAGGGCAAGAATGAGCCATCCACTAAAATCAAACATCAGACCCAGGCCAAGCAATAATGCGATGACACCATAACCAGCATAGCGTGATTTTTCGCCAAGTAATGCCCTGGCAATATGTCCTCCATCTAGTTGACCGGCTGGCAGAAGATTCAAAGCAGTAACAAAAAGCCCGACCCAACCAGCAAAGGCCATTGGGTGAATAGTAAGCGGGCTTGGAAGCCCGAAGGCCATAACAAATATCTCGAAAAATAGAGAAGTGCCCCATTCCATACTGCCTCCAGCTATTATTTCAGATGCAGGAATTTGTGGAACATCTCCATTCATCATAAATCCTATAATCAGCACTGGAATTGTTACCACGAACCCTGCAATTGGTCCTGCAAATCCAATGTCCAGTAATGCCTTCTTTGTTGGTATGGGTTCTCTGATGGAGATTAATGCCCCGAAAGTACCCAGAACCGAAAATGGCATTGGTATGAAGAATGGTAGAGAGGCAGCAACATTATGCTTCTTTGCAGCCACATAATGAGCCATTTCGTGGACACTGAGTATGAGCATAAGTGGCAATGCGAAATACAAACCCCCATTAATCAAATTCTCAGCTAAAAAAATATCACCAGTGGAGAATGTTGCGCTCCAGAGGCCAGCACCTGCAAAGATGGTTGACCCGATTGTGGCAAATAGCAGAATAAGGTTCAGCCAGATTCCTCTGAATTTACTAGGAGGTCGTTTGACAACATGAACAATATATTCTCCTCTTTCCTTGGTTATCAGTGGAATATAACTCAATTCTTTCATTTCCTGCCTTAGGTCTTCAAATTTTTGTTCCAGTGTAATTTCTTCAACATTGCACTTCATTGATATTGTGTCAAAATGAACTTCAATATTGTAAATTGGAAAATATCTGGCTACCAGACCTTTTATCCTCTCTATATCGTCCAAAAGAGATTTGGGAACATTTTGATGAGTTTGTCTTGGATAATTCCAGCCTGACATTGTGGATATTGTATCCTATAACTTGATAATATAACTTCTGCCATAGAAAGTCTTATATCACAAAGTAGGGATTTCACCTCACAGGTGATGAGATGGTCAAAAAAACAGTGAAGAAAGTTGTGCTTCTAGGTGAATCGGCAGTTGGAAAGACCAGCTTGATAAAGCGTTTTGTACATGATGAGTTTGCTGATGATTATATATCCACAATCGGAACCAAGGTAAGTAAAAAGGTTATAGATATGAATGTGGAGGGCCAGGAGATCCAGGTAAACCTAATGATATGGGATATGCTTGGCCGGGAGGGATATATGTCAACCCAGGCCCGTCAGATTGTTGGGGCGCAGGGCGTAATCATTGTTGGAGATATCACAAGGCCGGAAACAATGGCCAACCTGGAGAAATACTGGATACCTCTAATTTTGAGAACTATTGGTACTGTAAAATTGCCCTTCATATTCCTTGGGAATAAGGTGGACTTGGCAGATGATGATTCCCTGATGAACACACTGGATATCATGAGCGAACTTGAGGAAAGATACAATCATGGAATGAAACAGTATATTCCAGAACATCTCAATACCTGGTTCCTTACAAGTGCCAAGACCGGTGAGAAAGTTGAGGAATCATTTGAATCAATGGCCAATTTATTGTTCTATTTTGATAGGGCGGAAGATCCATTCTACACCCGTATCCAGGATGTCATAATCAAAGGACTAGCAGATATCGGAGAAAGAAAAACAACCATTGAGGTTCTGGACCAGATAATGTTTGAATTTTCTGAAGCTTATGGCAATATGCAAACAGCTGGCAAGATAATTCGAGAAGAGGTTGCCAGGGCCGGAATAGACCATAACAATCCCAAGAAAGAAGGGGTTCTGGCTCTTGTTGATTACCTTATAGATGCCCTTGTGGAGGAGCAGATGGATGGGGAAATGCTCAAGGAAGTCAAGGATCGATGGCTGGAAGCAATTGAGAATATTCAAGATTAAACATTCAGGCTTTGCCCGAATGGTTATTTTTGGAAATAACTCTAGATAATATTATATTTTACAAGCTAATGCGAACCCGGTGTTAGTTTGAACGACCAGCAATTACTCAGAAAAGGAATAGACAGACTGGAATGGGCAAGGACCCACATGGATGTTCTAAATCAGATAGGCCAAGAGATAAAGGATAATGGCACACTGGACGGCCTGAAGATTGGAATGGCATTACATGTAGAGGCCAAGACAGGAATCTTGGCGCTTACTTTGCAGGAAGCCGGTGCAAAAGTACGATTGGCAAGTTGTAATCCTCTCTCTACAGATGATTCTGTTGCCCTTGCATTAAATGAAGAATATGGCCTTGAGACATATGCCAAGAAGGGTGAAGACCGCGATGAGTACTATTCAAATTTAGAAAATGTACTGGCCATTGACCCTGAACTCACAATTGATGACGGCGGCGATCTGATATACTTACTTCACACAAGTCACAGAGACAAGCTGGCCAGAGTTATTGGCGGAAACGAGGAGACAACCACAGGAATCATCCGGCTCAAGGCAATGGAGGCCGAAGGTAAGCTGGAATATCCGGTTTTTGCAGTTAACAATGCCCAGATGAAGTATCTTTTTGACAATAGGTACGGCACAGGCCAGTCAACCTTTGACGGGGTTCTCACAGCAACCAATTTGACCATTGCAGGAAATATATTCGTGGTTGCTGGCTATGGCTGGTGCGGCCGTGGAATTGCAATGCGGGCACAGGGCCTTGGAGCCAATGTCATAGTCACAGAAATCGATCCAGTTAAGGCAGTTGAAGCCAGAATGGACGGCTTCAGGGTCATGCCAATGTCAGAAGCTGTTAAAGAAGCTGATTTTATTGTATCTGTAACAGGATGCAAGGATGTTGTCAGCAAGAAACATTTCAATGATATCAAGGATGGATGCGTACTTGCAAATTCAGGTCACTTTGATAATGAGATTAGTAAGGCAGATTTGGATGAAATAACTGTATCAAAAACTATAGTTCGTGAGTTTGTTGAGGAGTACAAGCTCAATAATGGCAAACGTGTTTACTTACTTGGCGAAGGTCGTCTTGTGAACCTTGCAGTTGGCCAGGGCCATCCAGTTGAAATTATGGACATGAGCTTCGCAATACAGGCCGGTTGCGCAGAACGGATAATCACCCACAAGGATGAGTTGCAGCCAAAGGTCTATGATGTACCATCAGACATGGACGAGAAAGTTGCCAGGCTGAAAATGAAAGCTCTGGGAGTTGAGATTGACTCACTAACAGAAGCTCAAATCTCCTATCTCAATGACTGGCAGGAAGGGACATGAGCCAGTCAGAAAATTTCGTCGGAATATTTGGCCATGTAAATTTAGATTACATAATGGATGTTAAGAAACTTCCAGAGCCAAACACATCCTGCCAGGTTGAAAATGTAAAACGTTTCTTCGGCGGTACCGGAGCCAATGTGGCCCTAATGGCAGCCAGCATGGGTGTGAAAGCCTCCCTGGCAAGCTTTGTGGGGACAGATTTCCCAAAGGACTTCAAGGATGCATTTTCCAATACTGGTGTTGACACCCAGGACCTTCTGGAGATGGACGGATTCCTGACACCAACATGCCGCATCATGACCGACCCGGAGAACAATCAAATCGGCATAATGGACCAGGGGCCAATGGGAGAGATGGATGATTTTCCAATTGCCAGCCACACAATCGAGTCCTGTCAAATCATACACATTGGCACAGGAAGACCGGCCTATTATCGCAGAATAATGCAGGCAGCCAGGGAACTTGGCAAACCAATTTACTTTGACCCAGCCCAGGAATTGCATTATCTATACACGCCAGAGATTTTTGCAGAACTTCTGGACCTGAGCCATGCTCTGTTTGTGAACCAGAATGAACTGGCCACGGCAATGAAGTACATGAATTATTCTGACAAAATGCAGCTTCTGGAGCATGTTGAATTGCTGGTAATTACCCTTGGAAAAGATGGCAGCCAGATACTTACAAAATCCGAAGAAATCAATATTCCAGCCGTGGCACCAAAAGAAGTTATAGACCCAACTGGCGCAGGAGACGCATACCGTGCAGGATTCTATGCTGGCCTTTCCAGAAATAAAACACTGGATGAATGCGGATGGCTGGGCGCAGCAGCTGCTAGCTTTGCTATTGAAGTTAGTGGACCAGTTGGAAAACTACCTACCTGGGATGAAATTTTAGAGCGTTCAAAATTATAACTTCTCAAGTTCCTCATCAATTTTCTTCACAAGCATTGCATAGCCCTTGGATTCATAGCTTTCTCTGGAGTCCAGGAATTTCTTTTTTGCCTCTTCTTTTTTGCCTATATCCCTATAGAGAAGGGCTTCTTCAAACATAATTGTCGGGTCTGATTCTCCACTGCCAGTCTCCTGCAGTATCTGGGTGCTTTTGTTCAGCTCTTCCTGGGCCCTGTCAAATTCCCCATGGATCCTGTAAGCGCTTCCAAGAATATATCTGGAGCGCCATTCTTCTCCAGTATTCTTTGTTTCCAGAGCAATGTCCAGTGATTTTTTTGCATAATCAATAGCTTCCTGGCCATTGAATTTCTCAATCTGAACCTTGGCAATTCCCCGTATAGCATGAGATTCCTGATGCACATCTCCAGCTTCCTTGCTGGCCTCTATGCCCTCTTCATATTTTTCTAGGGCCTTGTCAAGTTCACCCACCTCCAAATAGGCCTCGCCCAGATTATTGATATTAATTATTATTTCCTTGGCATTGGATATTTCAGTGGCCAGTGCAAGCCCTTCCATATGTAGTTCAAGGGCTTTCTCATAATCTCCAAGCCGACGATGTACAATACCCATATTTGTCAGGGAACTGGCTACTCCATATTTATCACCGATTGCCTTCTTGATTTTGATGCTTTGTTTGTGATAGTCCAATGCCTTTTCCAGGTCTCCAAGGTCTTGGGTAAAGCCCCCTAGATTGTTCAAGGCAGCTGCCATTCCATACTTGTCTCCGACCTTGGAATATGCTTCAAAACAATCTTCAAAGCATTCCAGTGCCTCTTTGACCTTTCCAGAATAGTAATAGGAAACTCCCAGATTGTTCAGGGAGCCAGCCATTGCTGCTTTATCGCCTACAAGCTCTCTGGTCTTAATTGCCTCTTCCATAATTTTAATAGAATTTCCAAAATCTCCCTTTACAAGATAGATGCTACCCAGGGTATGAAGGGCATTGCCAGTTAGTCTATTATCACCCCAGCTTTTTGCATGGGCCAATGCCTTTAGTGCCAGTTCAATTGCCTTGTCTGGTCCTCCTGTTCTAATGGCTACAGCTGCCTGGGCAATAAGAAGCTGAATGGTTTCCACAGTAATATCATCCCCAAGAAGAGCCAGTCCCTTTTCAGCCTCTTTTTCACAATTCTCATATTCTGCTTTTCTCTCATAGGCCATGGCCTTCTTTCTGTGCAAGCTGACTTTCTCTTTGGGCTGCTTTCCAATGACAATTGCAGAATCATATCTTTCAAGGGCCTTATCACATTCCCCAATAAGAGAATAGACATCCCCAAGTCTTGTCAAAAGCTCCATTTCCTGCTCTGGAGCGCTGCCCCTCATGTTCTTCAGACAACCAATAGCCAGCTCATAATATTCTGCTGCTTGTTCAGGTGCAAGAGAGACTTCCGCTTTCTCACCGGCACTGGAACAATATTCAAAGCCCTTTCTTGCCTCTCTGGACCTGGAAAAGTGCCTGGCCAGTTCATAAGTTACATCATTAGAATCATATAATCTCTCATAGATCTCACCAATGTCCTTATGATAAACTGCCTGCCAGCGCTGATTAATTCCTCTGTAAATGACCTCCTGGAAAAGAGCATGTGAAAATTGTCCATCCAGAATTATGCCAGCCCCCTCAAGTTTCTGCAATGCGGTCTTTGGATCAATAATCATTTCAGTGATCATGGGAATTTCCATATCAAATTCCCTGCCAATACAAGAGATAAACTCAGCTATAGCCATGGCATTTGGCTCCAGAAGATCAAGCCGCCGGTGAATTACTTCTTCAATATTTCTTGGAATAGAATAGTTCTCTTGAGTTAGAAAATGCTGGCCTTCCACCAGTGAAATCACATTTTCCTGGACCATGTGGTTCAGCATTTCTTGAATGAAGAATGGATTTCCCTCGCACTGGCTCTCCAGCTGCTCAATAAATTTGTCTTCAAGGCCATGATTTTCAAACCTGCCATTCACGATAGTCATTATATCTGACTTTCCTAATTTTTCAAGGGTAATTTTCTGACAAATATTCTCCTCTTCCATCTTGTCAAGCATTTCCTGAACCGCTTGAACTTCCTCGGTTCTCAGGGTTGCCAGAATTATAATTTTCTTGTCAAGAATATTTCTTGCCAGATATTCCAAAACAAACTGTGAAGATTCATCAGCCCAATGAATATCCTCAAGCACTATGGCCAATTTTTTACTTTCAGCCATTGATGACAAGGAATCAAGCACAGAATCAGAAATTCTCAGCCTTTCAGCATCCAGTTTCACACCTTCCAGGTTTCTTCGAACAAGGAATTTTGTATCCACCAGTGAATCAACAATCTCAGCTATCGGTTTGATATCGTCCATATTGCCTTTCCATTCTGAAATAATATGACCATACTTATCTTCAATATCATTTACAGCCAGTCTTAGCGAATTTTTCATATTTTGATGTTCTTCACCGCTGATTACTGCTGTAAGAAATACATTCTGGCCATTCTCTATTATGATTTTCATATCGCCATATTCCAGCCTGCCCAATCCGGCACTCTGGCTTCCTGAACTGTCAAAGCTATCCCTGACGAAATTCTGAACTGCAGAAAGCATGCCGGCGAATATGTCCGAATCCAAATCATCATCAACAGGCGAGGCATCTGCAACTAACGTTCCTGCCTTGTTTACAGCAAAGACCTTTGTGAAGCCAGTATGTTCTGTGTCCCGAAGAAGCGGTTCCTGACCAATATCCTTGAACACCTCAGAAAAAATATGAAATGGACGCAATGTATGGGCATCTGCCGAGCCAGTGAGGATGCCAAAACCATTTTTTGCTGCCAATAATTTGAATTTTTCAGCAAGTACGCTTTTTCCCATTCCTGCCTGGCCATTGACGATAATAGTATTTCCCTTTTCATTGCCAGCGTCAGCTATCAGGTCCTCTAAAATCTGAATCTCTTTTTCCCGTTCAATGAGAATGGAATTTGTCAGCGTCATAATATCCCTTTTAACATGAGTATAATGTTGCTGTTGGTATATTTAGATATTCGTTTAGAAATTCAACTTAATATTCATTGATAATTTTGTTCTTATCTTCATCAGGAAGTGCCTCCCACTCCCTTGTAATTCTTGTGGCATCCCGTAATGCCAAAATTACACCGCCACACTGGGTACAGGCCAATGGAACAATTGCCTCATCCATTTTCAGGGTGCTGCCCCAGGGCTTTTGCCAGTAAACATGAATTCCCTGAAGCATTGATTTTCTGCTTTTCAACATCTGCCCTCCGCAATAAGGGCATTCAACCCCTTTCAGGCTGCTGTCAATGTCAGGCTTGCTCTCTCCCTTAGACATAAGGTCTGCCATTGAAGATGATAAGGGGTTTTGGGATTTAAGGTTAGGGAGGGAAAATTATCTAAACTAAACCGTGATGAACTGTTCGATTCGTAAAACATTATAGTCCTGTGGTGTAGCGGTTATCATGCGGGCCTTTGGAGCCTGCGACGTCGGTTCAAATCCGCCCAGGACTATCTTCATTTTTTTAAACCGGAGTGAAAATTAAATAACTTGAACTTGCCCATCAATGTCAAAAACCCGTCTGATAAAACCTTTTTCCTGAATTGAGCCATAGTCATGGCCAGAAGTTTCTGGATATACTGCCATCATGATGAACTCTTCAGTTCCAGTATTGATGGTTCTGTGGGCCCAGCCAGGCGGAATGTAGGCCATTGCTCCCTGAGCCAGCTTGATT
>DAOVXH010000041.1 GCA_030636255.1 Methanomassiliicoccales archaeon | reverse complement strand
TTACAAGTTAGCGATGCCGTTCAAAAAGATTGTAGACTCTATTGAGAAGGACGAACGAAAGAAGATTAAAGATATCGAGTCCAATATTAAGGCCTTGAAGAAATTGGTAAATTGATTTATTTTAAAAAAAAGATAAATCTATTCCATAATCTTTAATCCACCGGAAGTTCCCAATATGGCCATGTTAGCCAGGCCTAGGAACAGCCCGTTCTCCACCACCCCAGGAATATTGTTCAGTCTGGACTCTAATTCCTCTGGCTCAGCGATAGCATCGAATTTGCAATCTATGATATAATTTCCATTGTCCGAGACGAAGGTCTCTCCCTCTTTTTCCCTTAAAATCGCCTCAACACACAGCTCTTCCAGCTTCGGTTTTACTGCTGCCAGGGCAAATGGTAAAATTTCAATTGGTAATGCAGATTTTGTTCCAAGCATTTGAACTTCCTTACTGCCATCTGCAATAATTATCTCGCGCTTTGACACCATGGCAACTACTTTTTCACGAAGTAAAGCACCGCCCATGCCTTTTATGAGATTGAGATTTTGGTCAACTTCATCTGCCCCATCTATTGTCAGGTCTATTTTCGGGTAGTCCTCCAGGGTTCCAAGCATTATGCCCTGTTCCCTGGCCAATTCCTCGGTGGCTATGGAGGTTGGAATGCCAATAATATTCAATTTCCCGGAACGAACAAGCTCTCCCAGCTTCATAATTGTATAATAAACTGTTGAGCCAGTGCCTAGCCCCACAATCATTCCATCTTCCACGTATTCAGCGGCCTTCTCGCCTGACAATTTCTTCATCTCTTCTGCATTGGACATGGTATCCATTGGGTATTGCACTGAACTAAAAAAGCCTTGCCTATTTTATTATCAGAACTGCGGTCTCTGCATTCTTGGCAACCTTCTCGGCCACACTTCCAAGAGAAAACCTACCAATCTTGCTGACTCCCCTGGAGCCTATCAGTATCAGACTGCAATCCAGTTCATCAGCATAATGGATAATCTCATCGGCGATATCTCCTTCCCTTACAACCCCAATTGCCTGCTTTTCCCTGGCATTTATTATCTCTATTGCCTGGTTCACAATGTCCCAGGCCTTTGCCTTTGTGGTTTCTGGAGTCATCTCCTTGAACTCGTCAATGATTGCCTCTGGAATCACATAGAGCACAACAATCTTCTCATCTTCTCCAGACATGGAGATTGCCTTTTCCAGGGCCTTTCTGGAAAGGTCGGAGCCGTCATAAGCCAGAAGAATCATTCCCATATTTCATCACCATTTAAAATCAAAAATAGAAAAATTTGGGGAACCGTTAGATTCCCCATTATTTTTTTATCCATCACGCTCAACTATCAATTGTTATTGTGATAGTTGCGAAGTAAATACCTTCTGGCTTACCTGCCTGTACATCTACCCACCAGTCGAGTTGTGTTGTGGATGCTCCCAGGGCTCCTACCCATGCAGCATTATAGTTTGAACCGAATGGTCCGAATGCTGTGGTTCCATTTGCTGGAGCTGGCACACACCTATCTGCTGGTAATGCCATCGAGCGATTGCCCCATACGCACCAACCGTTTGCCAGCCCCTCGCCGACAAATGCCCTTCCTGTTGGGCAGTCAGTTAAGTTGAGTTCCGTGTATGGCTGGCTTGCAATCCAATTGGAGTTTGCAACGCTGACATCCGTAACTGGTATATTGAAACCGCTTAGTATGTTTCCATTGAGCCATAGGTGCTCTAATGACACATTAACCCAGTGGTCCGCATTGGACGAGTAAGTGATAAGACTTGGGTTGTTCATCATATTGTCATTTGTACCTGGCGGAGCGTTTCCAGCCGGGTTTCCAGCGACCAAAATCGACACAGCTTCCTGTATTCCGAACTCACCATAGGATGTATTCGATGCTGTGGTCTGGACTGCATCCCTGATTGTGACATTGAAGTCCCAGCTTTCTATATTATTCAGTGCATTGCCTGGGATCTGGTCAAAGAGCGGGCCAATTGGAGCTACGCCACCATATGTTGCGCTTCTAATCTGGGGTCCAAGCCATATTGGAATTTCCACAGTGTGATTGTCGCAGAAGTCAAATAATTCTGTATCAACTGCCGCGCCTACTGTTATTTCCAAATCCGGTAATGTTGGATATGTCAATGTGGTCGATGGTCCAACTGGCTCGTATACAATAGTGAATGCCAGGTCCCTGTTTGCCTCGTTTTCTGCCGGATAGACTGAAGGTGCGACACCATTGTCATACCATGCCTGGACAACGACTTCAACGTTTGCCCATCCCTGGGAGTAATTTCCCTGCAATGTGAAATAGTAATTGTCATCTACAGGAACTTGCTGGTCCATCCTGCTGTTCATTAGCGAGTCATTGAATCCAATCCACCAGAGCTTCGGGAACACTGCGTTTGCAGTGATGGTTGTGAATGGGTCAGTTGCCTGTACATTGACAACAATTCCTCCGCCAGCCAATGGTATAAATGGAAGCTTTGGACTTGCCGGTGGCTTGAAACCTACGCACCATGGAGATATTGCACTAAGGAAGTATGGGTCGCTCACGTAGTTGTTATCTGGGATGTACCTTATGTAGCTTCCTTCATAGGATGCTGCATTCCATATTCCACCAACTATGGCTGCCTCTTCATATCCGTCAGTGTCCCAGGAGATATCACTGTAAAGCCTTGGCATGCCAAGGTACAGTGAGTCGTCGATAATCGTTCCATTGCCACCTGGATATATTTTGTATATGCCACTTCCTACGGCCAGACCATAATTATATAGCTGGTTCCATTCGATTGATGCAAGGTAGCCAGTTGTCTCTGGAAATCCTGAGAAATCCCTGTAGCAGTACTCGGCTGTTGTCAAGGGTGCAATCGCGGCATCAGTGTAGAACATAATTCCATTTGCTCCTAAGGCATTCCTTGCTCCTTGCCAATCTCCTACAGCATAGAATATATGCTCATTTTCATTGTAGCAGACTGAACGCATGAGTGATTGGCTCAATCCTGAACCACCTATATCTTTAATGTTCGTCCAGGTACCTGCTCCATTGAACGCATCAAGGTAATACATGTCGGTCATCCACCATCCAACAACAAGCGGGTTGCCCCACTGGTCCACTGCTATATCATAGGCATTGTCGGAATATGGCGCGTCAAAAATGGCATAATTATTGCCACTTGCCGGAACCCAGTAATATACACCTGACATGTCAGTGTAAATACCGCATAACCAGAACATATTACTCTGATATCCGTCATATGCCACACCAGTAAGATTGACTGCTTGGTCTGGAACAATAAGTGGGAACCACGTATCATTCACTGCATGATAGGTATATGCATTTGGTCCTGGCTGTGTTAACTCCAGTCCTACGACAACTGCAGTAGTTCCAGCATCATTCCAGGCTATATCATTCGGCGTAAAGCTTGGTGTCCAGGGAACTGCTGTATCTTCTAGAAAACTAGTTCCTGCTTGAACACTGACACTTATGCCCACTGCAAAGCTCACAGATAACATAATCGCAACAATGGCGATACTCATCAGTTTATTTATTTTCAAATAATCCCTCCTACTTATTTTCATTGTTCACACTTTTTGGATTGTAGTTCAAATGTAATTAGTCTTATATAAAGTTTACTTGAAAACAACCATGTAATACACCATACTTAACGCTGTTTTTTTCTATCGCTGGCAGTTAATAATAATATAATGTTGTAAATAGGTTTTTGTATATATTAGGAAACGTTTAATATTGTCTTTCCATTCCTGCCTTCGAGGTTGCTAGAATGAAATTCTCGCTCAACAAAGAACAAGAGATGATCAGGAAGACTGCCAGGGAGTTCGCAGAGAACGAGATAGGCCCTATTGCAGCACATATTGATGAAACCGCAGAATTTCCTGTGGACACCGTGAAAAAGCTTGGTGAACTAGGGTTCATGGGCATGACGGTTCCCAAGGAATATGGCGGAGCAGGCATGGACGATGTTAGCTATGCTATTGCCGTGGAGGAGGTTTCCAGGGTATGTGCATCACATGGAGTCACAATGTCAGTGAATAATTCGCTGGTATGCTGGCCCCTATTGAAATATGGGACCGAGGAACAGAAACAGAAGTATTTGATTCCTCTGGCAAACGGGGAAAAACTTGGCTGTTTCGGACTCACTGAGCCCAGTGCAGGTACTGATGCAGGTTCACAAAACACCGTGGCCATAAAAGAAGGTGACAAATACATTATAAACGGTTCAAAAGTTTTCATCACCAATGCAAGCCAGGCCCAGGTAGCAATAATATTTGCCATGACAGATAAATCTAAGGGGACACGTGGAATATCTACCTTTATTGTTGATACAGATACACCAGGATTCTCCACCGGAACAATAGAGGACAAGATGGGCATCCGTGGCTCGGTCCAGGCCGAATTGGTGTTCGAGGACATGGAAATTCCTGAAGAGAACCTTCTTGGAAAGGAAGGCCGAGGTTTCGGAATTGCAATGGCAACCCTTGATGGCGGCAGAATAGGAATTGCCTGCCAGGCACTTGGAATTGCCCAGGCAGCCTATGAGGAAAGCGTGAAATATGCCAAGGAGAGGGAACAATTCGGAAAACCAATAGCCAAGTTCCAGGCCATCCAGTGGTTCATAGCAGACATGGCAACCGAGATTGACGCTGCAAGACTTCTGGTTTACAAGGCAGCATTTGACAAGTGGCAGAAAAAGCCCTATACTGTTTCGGCAGCAATGGCAAAGTTCTTTGCATCAGACATTGCAATGAAGGCCACAAGGAATGCAATCCAGGTCCACGGCGGATATGGATATACAAAAGAATATCCGGTGGAGAGATTCTACCGGGACGCAAAGATAACTGAGATTTACGAAGGAACCACCGAGGTACAGAAGATGGTTATCGCGGGGAACTTACTAAAATAGAGGGATTAAAATGGATATTATAGTGTGTGTGAAGCAGGTGCCAGATACAACTGACGTCAAGATTGACCCCAAGACCGGGACATTGATTAGAGAGGGTGTGCCAAGTATAGTCAATCCAGATGACAAGCATGCGATTGAGGAGGCTCTCCGCCTGAAGGAGAAATTCGGTGGTAAGGTCACTGTTCTATCAATGGGACCGCCCCAGGCCGGTGACGCTCTACGGGAAGCCAGCGCAATGGGTGCCGATGATATGGTCCTGCTATGTGACAGAGCTTTTGCAGGAGCTGATACATGGGCCACATCCCATACCCTGGGTGAGGCAGCCAAGAAGATTGGCTATGACCTGATAATTTGCGGCCGTGAGGCCATTGACGGCGATACTGCCCAGATTGGTCCCCAAATGGCCGAGCATTTGGAACTACCTCAGATTACCTATGTCAGAAAGGTGGAATCAGCAGATGGTGGCAAGATAGTTTGTGAACGTGCCCTTGAAGATGGATATGAAAGGGTGGAGGCAAATCTGCCAGCACTTTTAACAGTTATTTCAGATGTCAATAAACCCAGGTATCCAAGCGTACGTGGAATTGTGGAGGCATACCAGGAAAAGGAAATTACCACCTGGACTGCCGCTGATATTAATGCTGACAGCGCTTGCATAGGCCTTGATGGTTCACCAACATCAGTTAAGAAGTCATTCGCACCGGAGCCAAAAGGTGAAGGAGAGATACTTGAAGGAAGCACCAGTGAAGTTTGCAAACAGCTGGTTACCAAACTAATGGACAAGAACGTGGTGAGGTGATTAAATGGCAGAAGTAAAAATCAATGTTGATGATTGTATCGGATGCGGTATTTGCGTTAAGAAATCTCCAGAAGGCTATGAAATTAATGATGAGATGAAGGCAGTAGTTAAAAATCCAAATGCACCAGGCATCAAGGAAGGCGCAGATGATTGCCCCACAAATGCAATTGAGGTTATTGGCGATGTAGCACCAGCACCTGCAGCAGCTCCAGCCCCGACTGCAGCACCAAGCACAAAACCAGGACTTGCCGAATACAAGGGAGTAATGGTATTCGCAGAGCAGCGAGGCGGCGAGCTGGTGAAAGTGGTCATAGAACTTCTTGGCCGGGGAAGGGGACTGGCAGATGAACTGGGAGTTCCTCTATCAGCAACACTCATGGGCCAGGGCGTGGAAGGCCTGGCACCGCAATTGATTGCAGCAGGCGCAGACACGGTCTATATCATTCAGGACCCAAGGCTGGAAAAATACAATACCAGCTGCTATGCAAATGCAATGATTAAGCTTATTAATTCCATAAAACCGGAAATAGTTCTCTACGGCGCAACACATATTGGAAGGGATTTAGCTCCAAGAATCGCAAAGCGCCTGGGCACCGGACTTACTGCTGACTGCACAGAACTGACAATCGAGGAAGGCACAAATATGCTGCTCCAGACAAGGCCAGCATTCGGTGGAAACATCATGGCAACAATCATGTGCCCTGACCACCGCCCACAGATGTCCACAGTCAGACCTGGAATCATGAAGGCAATTCAGCCAGATGCATCAAAGCAAGGTGAAATAGTAAACTTCGACGCTGGACTAACAGACGCAGATGTCATGACCAGAATAATAGAGATAATCAAGGAGCGAAAGCAGGTTGCAAACCTGGAGGATGCCAAGGTTATCGTATCTGGCGGCAGAGGTGTCGGCGGAACAGATGGGTTCAAGACAATTCAGGCACTGGCAGATGTTCTAAACGCTGAAATCGGCGGTTCCAGAGTAGCTGTAGAAAAAGGCTGGATATCCAAGGACCATCAGGTTGGCCAGACTGGAAAGAGCGTGCGACCGCAGCTATACATTGCCTGCGGAATCTCAGGTTCAATCCAGCACCGTGCAGGAATGCAGAACTCTGACTTCATTATTGCAATCAACAAGGATCCAACAGCCCAGATATTTACTGTGGCCGACCTGGGAATTGTCGGCGATTTATTCGAAATTATACCGGTCCTCATCGAGGAATTTAAAGCCGCAGATTTCGGCCAGTAGGTGAATAATGATAGACAAGCAGCGTGCAACCGACCTGCTTGTGCAACTTGTTAAAGCACAGAGTGAGCCAGATTCTGATAAAAATGCAGTATTGAATGTGGTTCTCCCACATCTGGAAAGAATGGGCCTGGAGATTCATAGGCATGAAAATAATGGAAACCCGGCAATCTTTGCAACCAAAGGTAATCCAAAAATACTATTCAACGGGCATCTGGACACTGTACCCAGAGGAACCGACTGGAGCTATGAGGACGGCCAGGTTGAAGGGGATATAGTTTATGGCCGGGGAAGCCTGGACATGAAGGGCGGATGTATTTCCCTATTACTGGCTGCTGAAGTTTTAACCGAGAAAAACATTGATTTTGCCATTATTTACACCACTGACGAGGAAGTTGGAATGGCCGGCGCAAAGGAGGTAGCCAGACAGCATCCTGAAGTTTCAGAAATTCCGCTTTTTATCATATGCGAACCCACAGACAATTGTCCGGTGATTGACGAGAAAGGCATTGTTCAATTCAGAATAACAATCACAGGAAAAAAGGCACATGCAGCAATGCCAGAGCTTGGCCGCAATGCCATAGCAGACCTGATACCCAGGCTTAACAAGTTAATTGAGTCAGAATTATATGGAAAGAGCCAGCATGACCCTGTGACAATCGGAATTGACATAATCTCCGGAGGCACAGGCCTCAATGTAATGCCAGATAAGGCAATAGCAGACATTGATGTGCGGTTTCTTTCAACTTATACCAATGACGAGATGTTTGGAATCCTGAAAAAATTAATTCGGGCTGACGATGATTTTGTTGAGGTTGAACTGCTTCATGAGCTTCCGCCGGCCAGGTCAGAGATTCCGGAGGAAATGCTGGCCCGCATCGAAGAACTTGTCGGGGGCAAGTCCTATAAGGTCCCCTACGGAACAGAAATGGCTGTTTTCGGCAAGCTCAACAAGAACATCATCGTCCTGGGGCCAGGAGGCCAGAAGATGGCACATCAGACCGACGAGTGGATTGACATTAATGATGTTTTGAAGGCTGCTGAGATTTATGTTGAACTGGCAGATATTTTTTGATTACCAGTCAATTGTCCATACAGTATCCACTGGCACATAAACCCAATATCCCTCACCTGCTCGCATTGTTACATTTGTAAGGTCAGTTTCATCTCTTATCAGACTTGTCTGGTTCGCATCATAAACTGAAATTATACTCGCTCCGGTTCCTGCCAAGGCATTAGAGGCCAATCTGTCTGTCATTGAGGCATATCCTACAAGATTCCAGCCTGCCTTCAAGGTAATATTTGTGATTGCAGGCAATTCTCCATTTATCTGAAGCGTACTGTTCTCTGTCATACGAATCCAGAATCCCATGGTATGGTCCAGCGCCTGCAGGTCATTCATTGAGGGTGTTCTGTATAATCCATAGCTCTTCCAGGGGTCCATTGGGTCTGTTGTGTCGTAATATTTCACAGTATCCCATTGGCCGTCAATGGATGCTAGGACTGCCAAAATCGATGTATTGCTCTGAACAAGTGGGAATGAAATCAGGTTCCAGCCAATAGTCAGTGGAATTTCTATCATTTGGGTTGGATAGACTTCAATCTGAACAGCGAAATCTGCTGTGCAATTGTTTGTGTCAAAGAATGCAATTCTAAAAATTTCCATCCCTGCACCGGGCGCTGGAGCATTGTACATTATGGTGTTCTCTGGTTCCATGGCTATGTTACCGTACTCCACCCTGTCAATTATATTGGAATTGTAATAGAGATTAATGGCGTTTCCAATATTGCTTAGGCCACCCCATTTGGCCATGTTCACGTAAAGTTCTCCGCCGGCAACAAGGGGATTTCCATAAATTCCAGGCAAGATGTCACCGGCCAATATTGGCATTGGTGCACCATTAGCAATTCCAATTGCGAAACTGCTTACATCAACAGCTCCACCTGTGGGATTGTATATGCGTATCCAATCGCTGGCCTCACCCCAGGAAGATTGTGTTGTCACT
Source organism: Methanomassiliicoccales archaeon (assembly GCA_030636255.1). Classification (GTDB taxonomy): domain Archaea; phylum Thermoplasmatota; class Thermoplasmata; order SG8-5; family SG8-5; genus JAGLQM01. The sequence continues at coordinate 1,976 of DAOVXH010000041.1, read as the reverse complement.
GCACTTATCTTCAGCAAGGGCACTGATGCCCCCATGTTTAGATTACCTTCAACCGAGCCACCAGTGACCCATATATCTGTTTCCACAAAGAATACGCCATTGGCGCCAGTCAGGTCACCAATAGCATATGTTATAGTATCACCAGGATAACCGCCAGTCTTTACATTGTCAGGCATTAAACCGTCAGCGTCAATTATAATCCAAAATTCACCAATGGCTGATGTAACAGTGCGTCCATATTCCACTCCACCAATCCAGGCAGTGATTAGTGTATTGCTCAACCCATCAGCTATGCCATGTCTTTGGAATGATGTGGATAAATACCAGGACCAGGGATTCGGTACTGAGCCAGCTTCCAATGCGTTGCCAGCAATGTCTGTGCCACCTGTTATCTCGAAAGTGTGAAGTGTTAAAAATTCAGAGAAACCAGTATGGCTAAATGTGGCTACAGTGTTGTTGGCGCTCCAGACCACAGACCATCCCCCTGGGTCAGGGTTGCAGATGTAGGAAATAGAACCATTGTCCATGGCCTCGCTGAATGTCACTATGATGTTCGCGTTTGGTGCAATACCTGTTGTTCCGTTCACTGGAACTGTGCTAGTTATGGTGGGTGCAATTCCAAGGGTCGTGAAGGTCCAGGGATTAGGTACTGCGCCTGGGGCAAGGGAAATGCCGTTCGCATTTTTTCCACCAGTTATTGTGAACGTGTAAAGCGTATTTTCGACATATGGGTTCATGTGACTGAATGTGGCAACAGTGTTATTAGCACTCCAGACCACAGACCAGCCACCTGGGTTAGGTGTGCAGGAGTATGTTACAGATGTGGTGTTCATTGCCTGGCTAAATGTAACTACGATGTCATCTGTCAGTGCAATGTCTGTTTCTCCATTTACTGGAATTGTGTTAGTTATGGTGGGAGGGTCATCGATTCTAAAATTCCAAGTAAAGTCCAGGGTATTTCCATAAATATCATCCGCCAGGATTCTGCATGTAATTTCTTCACCTGCTTCGAACCCAGATTCGTGCCAGTAGGATACATTATAGCCATTGGTGATTGTGGATAGATCATAATCAATATTGTATCCCCCTACATACAACCGTATAGTGCTGACATTCACTCCGCCCAGATCCGTAACATGAACCCATATGTTCGGTGTCAAATCTGCAGTATAGCCATCTATAGCTGGATTCTCATTAGAGTGCTCTGGTGCAGCAGTATCGCCGGTATTGAAGCTCCAGACATAATTTGATGCAAGGTAATTTCCAGCAATGTCCATTGCAGTGGTATTTATGGTTACTGTGTAAATTGTATTGAAGGCCAGTGCAGAATCTGGTATGATGATCATTGTAACTCCACTCCAGTATATGTCACAGGCCACTGCCGGCGATATGCTGAACGCTGACTCGGCTGATACATGGTCCATTATTTCGGTGAAATTGACTAATATAGTTTCATGGATTGAGAAATTTTCAGTACCGTCAAGAGGGAAAACAGAATCCACCTCCGGAGCTGTCAAGTCCACCGTGAAAGACCAGGTCCAGTCCAATGAGTTACCATCAAAATCCTCTGCAACGATACGGCAAATGACAACTTGCCCGTCTGTGAATAGTCCTTCATGAACATATGAGACATTGTAACCGCCAGTTATTGGGTTTTTTGTGTTGAATACCTTGAAGCCGTTGACATAGAAACTTATGCTGCTGATATCCACAGCAGAATTATCTGTAATATGCACCCATATTGTTGGACTTTGGTCATTTATGTAAGAATCTATTAATGGATATTCATTGGAATGCATTAGTTGTCCCGAGGAATACGTCATTGGGTAATTGTCCTGGGTGAAATCGAAAATGTATGGAGTGTCTCCGAATCCATCGCTTCCTGGAATGTCCTGGCTCGGGCCAGTAAAATCATCCGTGCCATTATAATCAGACCAGTAATTACCTCCGCCTGGGTACCCATTGTCCCATGAATT
>DAOVXH010000118.1 GCA_030636255.1 Methanomassiliicoccales archaeon | reverse complement strand
TTCTTTGGGTCATATGTATTGTAGAGACCGATGGTCATTCTTCCTGGCATGCTAATGGGTATTCCCAACTCTAAAATAATAATTCCCCCTATACCGGACTGATGTCTGCTGAGATAATTGATGGCAAAGCACTTTCCAGGGAAGTAATGGAAGACCTGAAGCCCAGAATAGCCAGTCTTAAGGAGAAGGGCATAATTCCAGGTTTGACAGTAATTATTGTTGGCACTGACCCAGCCTCAATGTCCTATGTGACAAGCAAGGGCAAGGCCTGCGAAAGACTGGGCATAGGCTCCGAGACAATAATGCTCAAGGAAGATACATCTCAAAAAGATTTACTGGCCATAATCGAAAATCTCAATCAAAACTCCAGGGTCCATGGCATTCTGGTACAATTGCCACTGCCAGACCAGATTGACGAGAATTTGGTTCTGGAATCAATAAATTCGGAAAAGGATGTGGACGGCTTTTCACCAATAAACATAGGCAGATTAATGGCAGGCCAGGATTGTTTTGTTCCTGCAACGCCCAATGGCGTAATGGAGATGCTGGCACGTTCGAATATTGACCCGGAAGGAAAGCACGCAGTAATAATCGGTAGAAGCAATATTGTGGGAAAGCCAATGGCAGCCCTGCTCATGCAGAAAAAGAAGGGAGCCAATGCCACAGTCACACTATGCCATTCCAGAACAAAGGATATGGAAAAACTCACTATCCAGGCAGATATTTTGATTGCGGCAATAGGCAAGCCAAACTTTGTAACTGCGGATATGGTGAAGCCCGGGGCAGTTGTCATTGATATTGGTATCAACCGGGTGGATGATGATTCCAGAGAACGTGGCTATCGCATTGTCGGAGACGTGGACTTTGAGGCAGTCAAGGAAATTGCCAGTGCTATTACTCCTGTTCCTGGTGGTGTAGGCCGGATGACAATTGCCATGCTCATGAGGAGTACGGTGCAATCAGCTGAGAGCAGTTTATAGTTTTTAGATATTAGATTTTAGTGTTTGATGATACAACTAATCATGATAATTTGGCTGGCTTAATTCTCAAAGCTAGCACTGCTGTGAACTAACAACTATCAACTAACAACTTTTTAAACTCCCAACACTATGTAGCTTCGGGGTACTTAATGTCTGATGATTTGCGTCTTACAGTTTTGGCCAGCAGCATCGATGGAAAAGGAATCGCAAAGCTGGACAGCGACAGTTTTTCCAGTCTCAATTTAAGCGATGGCATGAAGATAATTGTCACATACGGTGCAAAATCAAAAGAGATGGAAGCCAAGCAGGATTTGATATACAAAGAATCAACAGCCAGGCTCATGAAATTTGATATGGATTTTCTCAGAATAGAAGAAGGCATGAAAGTAATAATCACCAAAAAGAACAGCCCAAAATCCGCATCGAAACCAGCTCCAAAGGGAAAGAAAGGAAAGAAAGCAAAGGCCAAGGGAAAGGCAGCGTCTCTGGATTCATTTTGATTAATAAAATGCACTATATTATGAGCATTATCAAACATATTTTATATACTTGAATATACATGACATAGTTAACCAGGTGTTACATCTGCAAAATAATAGTAATATAGTTCTGCTTGGCGATTCTGCCGTTGGAAAGACCAGTCTTATAAGTCGATTTGATGCTGGCCTGTTTGGAGAAGATTATAATCCCACCATTGGAAAAAAAGTAACAGAAAAAGAAATAACCATGGACATTGGCGGCAAAGAACAACAGATGAACTTCATGGTCTGGGACATAATAGGCCAGAAAGGCTACAGGTACAGCCAGACAACATCTTTTTACAATGCAAAGGGCGCCATCATGGTCTGTGACCTCACCAGAAAAGAAACATTGGCTAGTCTCATGAGCTACTGGATTCCCCTGGTTCTCCGGGTAATAGGGCCGGTTCCAATGATATTTCTGGGCAACAAATCAGACCTGGAAGATGAATGCCTGTATGGACTTCAAGAAATTGAAATGATGGCTGGAAGCTGCAAGGCATTTGGAATTGGCCGAAATGCCCATATTGTGAGTGCAAAGACAGGTGAGAATGTTGAAGAGGCATTCAAGGACCTGGCGAAATTGCTCATGACAAATTATGTGCCAGTGAAACTTGGAGTTGACCTGCGATTAATGGACAAGGCCGAGATAAACTCAGTGAAAGATGCCCTGGACCACATAATGGCAGACTTTGCAGACCAGTTCGGAAAGATGGAGTATGCAACACCGTTCTTGCAGCATCAGCTTACTATCTCCCGGGTGGATCTGGACGACCCAGATAGAGAATCAGTCACCAGGTTCATTGATAATCTGGCAATGGCCGAGGGCCTGTACAAGGAAGCCTTCAAGTCAGAAGAAAATCAAAAGAAAAGACATATGGTTCTCAAGCATGCTAGGGATTGATTTTCAGATTGGGCATTCCCGAGAAAGATTATTGTATAAAGACATCCATTTCACAATTATGGGTGAAGAGAAACTAAATTACATTGGAATTATCAAGTCAATATTCAAACCTACTTTGAGTAAATTTTTTTTGTTTGCAATAATATTTTCAATTGTAATGCTACTTCCAATATATCCTACTCAGGCTTCGGTTTCTACATACACTTATTCGGTAGATGGCGATTATGTTGAACCAGAATTGATTAGTCAACACATTGAATATTCCAAAGAGTCAATTGTGCTGGTACTCATGAATGACTTTGAATGGTTCGAAACAGACATTGTCATGGGTCAGGAACGCCTGATATCTGAATTAATTGAGTACGAATATTCTGCGGACGCTGACATGGCAATTCCAATTTATCTTCCACTGGCAACTCTATCATATGTCATAGGATGTTTTGCTGGAGCCTTGTACTCATGGAGTAATAAGGACGATGATTCCTACGAGCGAGATGTACATCTGTGGAAGCCGGTAAAGGAAAGTTAATCTGATTTACAAAAGCCCATACCAATTACCTTAAATAGTATACAAAACACCGTACCAATTCTATAATATATACTATGTAACTAATTGAAAATTCATGATATATAATAGAGGGTTTAGATTTGCCAAGAAGATGTTCACGCCTACACCTGGAAAAATTATTTTCTTTGCTGTTCTGGTATTTTTTATTTTCATGCTTCCGATATATCCAGTCAAAGTATTAGATGAATCTTTAGATAGTTTTGGCAATAGTTCCTCATCAGAATTTTATTATTCCAACGAACCACTGGCTCTGGTATTATTATTAGATTATGAGTGGGTGGAAATCAATTATGCCTGCCCCTCGTGTGGGCCTTTTACAGAGATACATCATTCTGCAGACCCTGGTTTCATACCAGCCTATTATTTTCTATTCATTTTTGCATATGGATTCAGCTGCTATCTAACAGAAAGAGCTAGATGGCAGTGGAAAGGCCGTTTTACTCCCTATATAAAATCAGTCTAACCCTCAACACTATCTCCAAGCTCAATGGAATCCAGATTATCCTCAGCCCAATTGTATTTCAGCCTTTTACGATTCTTCCAGACTCCCTTCTGAATCAAGTAACCCACCATCATTGGAAGTGCAACACTGGCCTCAATATTTACAGTTCTGTGAGTCGCATCAGTATGCACTTTTCCCCAACTCTGTGCCTCTTCCAGTGTTGAGCCTGATAATCCGCCCCAGTGAGGTGCGTCTGTTGTTACTTGAATTGCATAGGAATGGCCGTCAATGTCCCGGTCATAGGTATAGTTAGCCATTACAACTGCGTCATTCACCCAGTTCTTTGGTGTGCCTCCTCCAATATAAATCGCTGCGGTTTTCTTTGATTCAGCTACAATTTTCAAAATTTCATGATTATCTTTAATGCAGTCCAAGGTCACTCTTTCCTGGCCCATGGTATTTGCATAGTAAACTGTTAATCCGATGCCGATGGAAGAATCATTCAATGCCGGTGAAAATACTGGCACTCCGTATTTCCTGGCAGTGTGCAAAATAGAATTATCATCGTCTGTGAGGTCCCCAAGGAATTCCATAATTTGACGTGATGAATAATTGCCTGGTTTTATCTTCAACTCAAGCATCTGGCCAATGTATTTGTCGGTCTTTTCAAACAGATCCTCGTCCACATAGGTATCATAGATTCTGTCAATCTTCAGGTCATGAAGTATGCCATCATCTGCCTGTGGCGTGCCCACATAATGCTGGCCACCCATTGCCTGGTAGAAGTCCTGGTACATCACTGCCCCGGTGCTGGCTATTGCGTCCACCAGTCCATATTTTATCATATCCCTGAGCACTTTTCGAAGTCCGGCAGCAATAAGTGCACCTGACAATCCCAGAATTATGGTGGGGCGTTCCTCATCCAATAACATTTTTTCCCAGACCCTGGCACAGATTCCTAAATTTCTGCTCTGGATACTGCTTCCCTGGAATGCGGTCATTAATTGCTCAATGGTCTGGATGCTCTCCAAATCGATTTGATTCACCGGTGTTTTGAGAATGTCCTTGCGGTCCATGATAATCTCCAAATGGGTATTCTTCGCTGTGTATTTATGAATTATCGTTATTATGTATAGTTATATCTTTTATACGCGAAGGGAATTTGGGCTTTGAATTGGGAGGCATCAAAATGCAGACCGTTACCAATGCAGTTGGACGTGAGATACCGGTAGAACTCAATGGCATGAAATTAAGGCCATTCACAGGACTATTTGACAATTTCCCCATGGGGAGAAAGGCAGGCGGACACTTTGGAAGTCACAGGCCAGGCGATTCAAAATTATTAGATTCAATTGATGAGGCCATTGAGGCTTGTGGCCTGAAGGATGGAATGACAGTCAGCTTCCACCATCATCTGAGAAATGGAGATTATGTAACCAATATGGTGATGAAATCCATTGCTGAAAAAGGCATCAAGGATATCACCATTGCACCTTCTGCATTATTTCCATGCAATGCGCCATTGATTGACCTCATGGACCAGGAAGTAATAACCAGAATAGAGGGCAGTGCTAATGGACCAGTTGGGGACGCTATATCACATGGCAGGTTGAAGGGCATCCACATTCTTCGGTCCCATGGAGGCCGGGTTCGGGCCATCGAGGCCGGGGAAATTGACATTGATGTGGCCTTTATAGCTGCGCCAAGTGCTGATGACCAGGGCAATTCCAATGGTATGCACGGAAAGAATGCCTGTGGTTCCCTGGGATATGCTGTTGCTGATTCACTTCATGCCAAAAAAATGGTAATTATTACAGACAATCTGGTTGAATACCCCTGCACTCCAATCTCCATAAGCGCAGATTATGTGGATTATATTGTGGAAATTGATAGCATAGGTGACAATGAAAAAATAGTGTCTGGCACCACCATGATAGCCACAGACCCTCAGAAGCTCTCCATTGCACAGAATGCCCTGGACACCATGGTTCATACAGGCATATTCAGGGATGGCATGTCCTTCCAGGCAGGTGCTGGAGGTATTTCTCTGGCAACCACAAAGATGGTGGGTGACCTGCTTAAAGAGAAGGATTTTGTGGCAAGCTTCATTGACGGCGGACTTACAGAGCATGTTGTGGATATTTACAAGAATGGCAATTGTAAGAAAATACTCAATGGCCAGAGCTTCGATGTCAAGAGCATAGAAGACCTAATCAACAATCCAGACCATGTGGAGATAACTCCAAATTACTATGCGAATCCATGGAACAAAGGTTGCCTGGTAAACATACTGGATGCTGTGGTTCTGGGAGCTACAGAAGCAGATGTGGATTTCAATATCAATGTTAATACCCACTCAGATGGGCGAGTATTGCACGGCATAGGTGGCCACCAGGACACAGCCGCCGGAGCAAAGCTGGCAATAATGATGATGCCAGTGTTCCGCAAGACAAATGCAATTATTCGGGACCGGGTTACTACGGTCACCACGCCGTTCCAGTCAGTTGACGCAATTGTTACTGATATGGGTATTGCCATTAATCCAGCAAGAAAAGATTTGCTGAAGAAGTTGGAAAATTC
>DAOVXH010000025.1 GCA_030636255.1 Methanomassiliicoccales archaeon | reverse complement strand
GCCTTCACCAGACCCTTTGCCATAAAATAATCATTTATCTGGCCCAGGGAAATGTCCACGTCCAATTTGCACCGGTTCATGACCTGCATATTGTCAATTGAGATGACTGGCACATGATTGTACTTCCCAAAAAGATAGGCGAAACTTTCAAAATCCGAAATTATCACATCTGGTTGAAATGACTGGCTTAGCTGGAAGAACTTTTTCACATTGTGTGGGGCCTTGGTTGGTATCTCATTGAGAAGCTTTCTCAGGCTGGCATTCAGGTCCACGCCATCCTCATTGAATGCGAACCCGTATCCGCCAATTTCCTCGATGTCCGGATGAAACGTTTTCAGGTACTCATGTGCCTTTCCAGAGGCAATAATTTTGACCTCATGGTTCATGGCCAGATGCTTCAAAATAACATGACTTCTGGTGGCATGGCCCATTCCTTCTCCTACAACCCCATAGAGTATTTTCATTGAATCTGTATCCAACAAGCCCCAATTATAACTTATTATGAAAATGTAAGTAGAAGATAATATAAACAATAGTAGAATTCAGGTTGCAATGAGAGAAATGTGGGTTCGAGGCATCTTCTTCAAGCAAGTCCTTGAGTACATTCAAAAGAATAGAGGCCAGACAAGTTATGATTTACTTGGCATGAGCCCTGATGATTACAGGGTTGAGGAGAGGTATGATTTTGAAATTTTCTGTAAATTGCTGGCAAAGATAGACCTCATGACCGGTGAGGACAATGGCACATATATTTCCAAGGTAGCCAGGGACACCATGACCGAGGAAGCAAGTTGGAAGGCCCAGTTCAGAAAACTGGACCCAAAAAGTATTTTCATGACCACAAAACGCCAGGAAGGAAGGCATCAAATTGCTGATTTTGAGCCGCAGCTTGTTGAAAATAGCCATGTGTCCATAAAGATGACAATGTGGATCCAGGACAAGGTATTTCAGGACCTCTGGGCCAACTTTTACAAGGGCAGGCTGGAAGGGGTAATGGAGCTTATGGGCCGCAAGGGCACTGTTGAGCTGATTAAAGAATTCGGCGAAGGCGTGTACACCTATGATATAAACTGGGAATAAGCCCTATTTGTGGTTTATCCAATATTTTTGAAAATAGTCCTGGACAGGGGCGCAGCATGCATTGAAGGCAGAGAAAATTCTTATACCCAGTTGACCATTCAACAGTGAGGTTTCTAATGGCGCAGGAGAATTTTGTCGGCAGAAAAGAAGAACTGGACAAACTGAACATGCTTCTGAAAGCCGCAGGCTCCAGCCAGGGAAATGCCGTGCTTGTGAAGGGACAGCCAGGTATTGGAAAGACATCCCTTGTGGAGAATTTCTGCGATTCTGTGTCTGATTTTCAGATTTTCAGAGGCAGCACCAGCCAGGAGCTTCCAAGACCATTCCTAATGTTCTCCGACGCCATGAGCGAACTCACCGATGCCCCTCTCTTTGAGGAACAGGAACATGTTTCCTTTACACAGCTCTTTGCCATCAATCACTCTGGCCTTCTTATTGCAAAGGCCTCCAGGGAGGAAGATGAGCTGGATGCAGATATCTTTGCCGGGATGCTGACTGCGGTCCAGAGCTTCGTCAGGGACAGTTTTGGCACAGCCAGCGGTTCCAGTACTGGACTGGGGCGCCTGGAATACGGCAGTATGAAGATAATGATAGAGCATAGCCAGCACATGTTCCTGGTGGCTGTTTTAAAGGAGAAGGAGCACCCTGATATGGCTATTAGTCTGCGGTCATTCCTGAAGATTCTAGAAGATAATCACGGTCATATTCTGGAGAACTGGAACGGTTCTGCAAAGCTGGTAATGCCAATTCAGCAAGCCATGGAAGAGAATCTTGGAACCAGATTCCTTGTGAGAAAGGTTCTGGAGGGGCTAAAAATTGAGGCGGAGTGCCTCAGGATAGCTGAGAATGTTCTGGAAATATTAGATTCCATATCCAGGGAATCGCCGGTTCTGTTGATTCTGGAGGACCTTCAATGGGCAGATGATAATTCCATGATTGTTTTCCGGCATCTGGCACGTAATCTTGGCCACAAAAAAATTCTTGTTCTTGCCACCTCCAGGCCAGGAAATGAGAGGCTTGAAAAATCATTCTCAGACATGGAAACCGATGAAATCCTTCAGATACTGGCACTTGAAAAGCTGGAGGTCAAGGATGCCAGAGAGCTTCTTGACAAACTCTATAATCCAAACAATATTCCCCAAGATTTCCTGGTGAGGCTTGAGGAGCAGTGCAATGGCAATCCATTTTTCCTCAGGGAACTGCTTGCCCAGATGTCTTCCGAGGGGGCCATTACCAGACAGGAAGGAACATTTGTCCTTAAGCGGGAGGATTATGAGATCCCCAGTTCTATTGAGGAAGTGCTTGACATGAGACTGGCTCGCCTGGGCAGCGAGGAATTGGCACTTGTGGAATTTGCCTCCTGTTTTGGTAGGGACTTTCCGGTGAACATGGTACAGGACATACAGACAGTGGCAGACCCAATAGCCGCCCTTAATGGACTCCAGACCGCAGGCATCATAAACAGGAACAATGGCAGTGCAATGTTCAGCCATGCCCTCTTCCAGGATGTGGTGTACAGGAATATGTCCCAACGCTGGAGAACAATTCATCATCTTCAAATTGGCAATATGTACGAGGCAGGGTTCAGTGGCCGGCTGGACCAGGTAATATTCGAGCTTGCCAGGCATTACAGTCACACAAGAGAGCATCAGAAAGCAACCAAATATTCCATCAAGGCGGCAGAGAAGGCCGAGGCCAGCTATGCCATTGACCAGGCAGTTGAACTTTACAGACAGGCTATTATTGCCATGGGTAAGTTGGGTGGAAAGGCAGAGTCTGGAAAACCAGCCGAACTTCTGGAGAGACTGGCAGATTCCTTGCTGCTTGCTGAAGAGATTGATGAGTCCCTGGAGACCTACATGAAGGCCTATGAACTGGTGAAAAATAAAGAAGACAAATCACGGCTCAGAAGGAAGCGCAGTATTGTATTGGAAATGAAATCAGAATTTGACCTGGCCCTGGAGGAGAGCAAGCTTGCAGAATCCGAGGCAGAGCCAGAATCATTGGAGCGCTGGCAGGCAGTTCATCGCCAGTCCAAGGTATATAGCATCAAGGGCATGAACCAGGAGTCCCTTGCAGCCGCCCTGGAGTGCAAGAAACATATTGAGTCAATTGGCAATAATGAGGGTGAACTTGCAGACGTGGAACATTCTCTTGGAGTTTGCTACTGGCACATGGGAGATTATGACCTTTCCCTTGAACATCTCAACAGGGCATTGGAGGCAAGGAAAAGAATTGGTGACATTAGAAAAGTAGCAGGCAGTTACGGGGTTGTTGCCATACTGCACTGTGAGAAGGGGGAACTGGACAGGGGCATCGATATTCAGAAGATGGGACTGCAAATCGACCTGGATACCAAGAACATCCGGGGTGTTGCCAGGGCATATGGCAATCTTGGCGTGTACTATCAGAGAAAGGGCCAATTTCAGGAGGCATATGATTGGACTTATAAAGGAAGAGAGGAGTTCCAGAAGGTAGGGGATAAATGGGGCCTGGCCAGGACAGACCTGAACCTGGGCGTCATGCTCAATGAGATGGGCGATATAAAAGGAGCTTACGAGTTGTATATGGGTGCCTTCGAAATATTTACCAAATTAGGAGACAAGCATGGCCAGGGCATTTCAACCTTCTTCATCAGCGCGTCACTTTGGGAAATGGGAGACATTGAGGAGTCTGAGAAATGGCTGGACAATAGCCTTGAGATCAATGAGGAGATAGGGGAGGTTCAACGAATTATTGGCATCAGGGGCCAGCAGGCAGAGATGATGGTGACAAGGGGCCAGCACACCGAAGCAGAGACCATCCAGAGAGAACTCCTGGAGAAGGGAAGGGAAATGAAAGACATGGAAGCCATCCTGTCATTTGAGATACAGCTTGCCGACAACCTGATAGGGCAAGGAAAGTTGGAAGAAGCCAGAAAACTTCTGAATGAGGCATTAAATTTATCAAGGGAAAATTCAATTCAACAATTCGAGGCCACAGCAATTTTTGAACTGGCCAAGTTGGAAGCAGCCTCAGAGGACATTGACAAAGCCATTGAGCATTTTCAGGCCGCCGAGGTCATCTATAAAGAAATAAATGCGTGGTCACAGATTGCCAGGCTGCAATTTTCCTGGGGCAAGGCTCTCCGAGAGGCCGGTATGGACGACGGCGGTCTTCTGGAAAAGGCCCTTGCAGAATTCGAGAAAAGAGAAATGAAGGGCTATGCCAGACAAGTTAAAGAAATTTTAAAATAAAGTCCATTGCACAGTCAGTGATATCATAATGATTCATGGAATAAATCCAGTTCTTCAAAGATCTTCACAATCTTCTGATATGCCGGGTTCAGTTCCGCGGCCTTGAACGCCCTTTCACTGATAACCTGGCCGTCCTGGCAGTCAAGTTCATACCCCAGAGCCTTTAGCTCCCTGGCCAATGCTATGCTCTTTTCAAGAAGTTTGGTATTCATTAAAGAGGTGCCAGGGCATAGATTGATTGTTATGTCAAGGGTTAAATCATATTTATCATTGCCAATGAACTTGGCTCCAATACCTATTTTGACTATCTGGTTCCGCTCCAGAACAATATAAGATTCACTGCAGCATGATTTTTTTGCATCTGCCATAAGCCGGTTTACATCAATTGTCTGAACCATTCAACTACCTCTAATAACCATATAACTGACAGATGGTATAATTCTGAGTTAGCTTGAGGAATCATTTCTACGAATATTTCCCCTCACAAAATCCCTTTTTCTTCACCTGCAGGTTAATAAAACGGTATTCATATCATAAATAATGTCTATACATTTCAATATAAGTATACCAAACCTTTAAGCTGATTTTAAGCTATTACTATTGTCATGGACGAGATTGATTTAAAATTATACGAGCTTATTGCCGATAATCCAAGATGCTCATATCGAGACATGGCAGACGAGCTTGGAATTTCCACTCCGGCTGTGCACAGGCGTGTCCAGACTGCCAGAGAACAGGAAATCTTATACGGCCCAATTGCCATGCTAAGCAAGGATTTTGTCAAGGCAGTTGGTGTTGTAATCTGGGGAAAGACAGATGCAAAAAATCTCAAGGAAGTCCATAAAAACCTGAAGGATGATGATTGCGCCCTTATCATAACCATGATGGGAGGCAATATTCTACTTGTTCGCTCTTTCTTGAAAAATCTCAATGACCTGGACAAATATGTTGGTTTTATCAGAGAGGCTGCAAAAATACCAGACCCAGTAATAGGATTATCTCCAATGGGTGTTAAATCTAAAGAAAAGGATTATGACGTCAAGCTAACCAAGGTGGACTTCAAAATAATGAGCGCACTCTATAAGGACAGCCGCATGAGTGTGTCAGATATATCCGAAATGATCAAAGTATCCCCAAAGACCGTTCGGAATCACATAAAAAAGATTCAGGACGAGGGAGTAATAGAATTTATAACAACTATCAATCATTCTAATTCAGGAAATTTCGTGCTATTCCTTGAACTGGAGCTTGAAAAGGGAGCAGACAAACAGGAAATAATGGTGGAGATGAAGAACAGGTTCACCCCTACAATTGTGGAGACCTACACATTCAGCAATCAGATAGACATGATTGTGAGCTATGCTTCAATAGAGAATATGGCACAACTGGAGCAGCTCAGGACCGATGTAAATAACATAGAAGGCGTGAAGAATATTTTTTCAAATATCTTTATCCAGTCCACCGGAAACTGTATCTGGCCCAGGACAATTATCTCTGACCCGGAAAAATGCATGGGATTTTTGCAGAGTAAAAAGATAATTTAAATTCACAATAATATATCTTAATAATTAAATAATCAATAAATTATAAATAAGTACGTATAAACAAGAGGTTCTACTCTTGTTCATACGTGATATGTGCTTGTTGACTGGCCAGAGATTCCAGACGGAACTGACAATGGCTTTGGCTGCCAGATATCCTGATCCTCAGGCTCGGTAATTTCCGAGTCAATATTAGGCTCGATATCCTCGTTCTGGATTATGGGTTCTCCATGATCAGGACGTGCAGGCAATTCCACACCAGTGCAGATTCCAGGAATCATAAGCGTAATAGCGACCATTAGTACAGCCAGGGACACCATTTTAGCCACATTTTTCTTGGTGCTCTTGGACTCCCGAAGTTTTCTGTAAATTATTTTTCTGGTATTGATTTTCTTCTTTTCCTGTGTCAAAACTTACACCTCCAATCGTGATATTCCTGAACGCATGTTGGCATAGGATTGAACTCCTCCTTCTGGGGCCAGGGTTCTGCTGTTCTCTTCCTGGGAACCACCACTTGGGCGACTTTTACTAACATTGCGAGCATCTTTTTCACCTCCAAGATAGACATTCGTGCTAAGGCATATCAAGTGGTGTTAGGGCCTTCATAATAAACATGGGAAAACAGTGACAAATAGTGTCACGATTGTTAGCATTGCCATGAAGATTCAGGGAATTTTGGAGCAGGAAAAAAACACTGGCTATCAAAGAGGGTGCAGCGAAAGGATTTTATGGACTTTCGTTCATTCACTTAGGGGTGAAGATTATGAAAAATATTGGCAAATATGCACCATATATTTCTTTGATATTTGGTTTAATATCTTTAGGATTAACTATTACGCCCATTATTCTCTTGATTATCCATTATTATACAGATAATGACATCCTTTATTATGGAATACCTTGGGCATTTTATTCAATTACATTAATTTCGAGCTATTTCACTTTAAAGAAGAATAAAGAAGATAGAATGGGAATCTTTGGTTTGATTTCTGGAGTTTTTTGTATAATATTTTACTTTATCTGGTATATTATATTGTTGGAATGATCTTGAATTCCCGATTCATCTGGTACAATCACGGACCAAGTTCAAGGACCGGGAGCAGTGAAACGAAAGGATTTTATGGGGTTTTGTGCATTCACTCGGGAGGGAAGTGGATGGCAAAAAACACTCAACCAGTTGATGGCCAGAAGAGTGAAGATGGCAGTAAATTATGTGAATGCTATCAGAAAAACCCAGTATTGAAATTAATCTATGATAAATTAAAGTTCATTCCTTTTCCATTGAATATCTTCCTGGTTACTGTATCTATCTGGTTATTTTATCTTTTTGCTTTCGCCCAATATGATTTTCTGCATGATGCAATTGGCAGCTACCCTGGTTTTCTCACATTGGATAGTATTTATCACCCAATCTTTTTCATTATAATTCCTGCATTACTGATTATAATGAGTGATTTATATAAACAATTAGATAAAACCTTCGCCAATCTAAAAGAGATTACTAAATATTCTCCTGACGATTATAAGCAAAAGCTGGATGACTGGAAAGCACTGCTTGAGAGCAATCACCAGTTCATTATTAGCGGGATATTAATTGTCCTTGTAATTGGCAATACAATACTCAAAAATATCACCCTTGGCGGCGATCCAGATTATCCATATTCATTTCAATTCTATCCACTTATCGCAACTGTTAATCTTCTATTTTTCCTCCTTGCAGGATTCATTGTTGGTTCATTAATATGGCATCTGTTCAACACCGTTAAAATAATAAGAGAATTCTTTGCTAAGCCGAATAAATTGAGCCTCCAGCCTTTTCACCCGGACGGAGCAGCTGGTTTGCAGCCACTTACAAAATTAACATTCAAGATGAACCTTATTTGTGTTTTTGCCATGGTAATTCCTCTGTGGGAGGTCCTGATAAACGGAAGGGATCCATTGGACACAACTATTCTCAGTTATGTAATAGTCATAACCATTGTTGCAATAGCAGTCTTCTTTTTCCCACTTTTAAAGGCACATAATGTAATGAAAGAAAGCAAATTGGGTACCTTGAAAAAGCTAAGTGTCAAACATTCTGCAACTTATAGAGAACTAATGGAGGAAATTGACGAAGAGGGCGCAAGTTTTAATTCCACCACAATGGAACACCTTAAAGAGATCAATGAACTCTATGAAGTGGCAAAGAAAATGCCTATCTGGCCATTTGATACAAACTTCATAATTAAAGTAGCTACAGCCATTGGGATGCCTATTATTATGTACTTTTATGATATAATTTTATCTTTTATTGGAATATAATTAATCCACAGAGCATTCCCAGAAACCTAAATGAGCAGGAACAAAAGGCCGGAAAACAATAGGCCATACTTTCGATTTTGATAATCATAAACGATTTTTGAGTAGGTATGGTAATTAGTCTCTGTATCGTTTCTTAAAATAATGTATTCAAAAAACACTTCAGTATCTATATTTGACACAATTACTAATGCCTATTTTAAAATTATATTGCCTTTATGCGCTCTTTTATTCATAGGAGGTTCTCTTTTATCAGAAAATATTGGAATATATTTGCTACCGGCTTTCATGGCAGGAAGTTTTATGGTATTTTTATTGCTAATTTTCGGTATGATGATAAGTTAATTTATAAGTGATATAAATATATAAAAGAAATAAATAAAATATTAAAATATAATATAAAATAATTTTTACTAAAATATATTAAATAATTTATTAACCCCTACCGATATTAACCATCCGCTCAAGTGGGATTTTTGCCTTCTGCATTATATCATCCGCCAGTATTAATTCCGGAGTCAAAGTTTCAAGACTGGCTATTACTTTATCCATGGTAATTTTCTTCATGTTTGGGCAGATTGCCTCAGGCACCGGAATGAAGGTTTTTTCAGGCACATCCTGGCTCAATCTATAGCACATTTCCTTCTCTGTTCCCATGATAAATTTGCTTACTTTTGAAGATTTTGCATGCTCCAACATGCCGTGAGTGGAGAACACATAGTCTGCAAAATCTATTACTTCCGGGGTGCATTCTGGATGCACTATTACCTCTGCGTCCGGGTGCTGCTCCTTCAGGGCCTTGAGGCTTTCTAATGTGACACTGTTCTGATGGGTTGTGCAGTATCCTTCCCAACAGATTATTTCCTTGTCCGGTACAAAGCGCTGGATATACATTCCAAGATTTTTATCTGGAGTAAAGATAATTTTCTTTTCAGGTACTGATTGAATGACCTTTACAGCATTACCAGATGTGCAGCAGATATCGGTCTCGGCCTTCACGTCAGCAGTTGTGTTCACATAGCTGACAACAATGGCATCCGGGTGCTTGGCCTTCATTTGCCTGAGTGCTTCTGGAGTAATCATAGCAGCCATTGGACATCTGGAGTTTGGCTCCGGGTGAATTACCTTCTTGTCTGGAGAGAGTATTTTCGCGGTCTCGGCCATGAAGTTGACTCCGCAAAAGATTATCACATCAGCATCAAGCTTCATTGCCTCGGTGGCCAGTGCCAATGAATCACCCATCAAATCAGCAATGTCCTGGATATTAGGATGCTGGTAATTATGCGCAACTATCACTGCATTGTGTTTTTCCTTCAGTTCCTGAATATATTGTAAGGTCTCAGGGGAAACTACCATCTGGCCTTGATTAAGACTCACATTAATAAGCTTTTTTCCGGTTTAGGCTAGGTGTCACATTTATATCTGGAAAAGACTTACTTGACCTAATGGCCATGGACAAACAGGCAGGGGAGCTGAGGAATGCCTTCATCAAGCAAAGATTTTCTAATTATTACCAGCAGGCAGATATTCCAGGGCCAACCCAGCTAGTTCAGCGAGAGTTCGGCGTAATAACCGAGCGTGGTGGAATGTGGCGCCATCTGGGCTTCAAGGATCTTCGAGAGCTTCAAAATTTTCTAAAAAAGCAGGTGCCAATACATGCATATCATTCTTCAACCTACTATACAAAGCCAAATGCCAGGACCATGGACGAGAAAGGATGGCTTGGCGCAGATTTAGTATTTGATCTGGATGCAGACCACCTTGACGGCACAGAGGACATGACCTTCGAGGAAATGTTGGCTGAAGTGAAGGTCGAGTTCCATAAATTACTGGATTCTTACCTGCTTGGGGACTTTGGATTTGACGAAAAGGATATTTTGATAGTGTTCTCAGGGGGAAGAGGATACCATGCCCATGTTCGTGATGAGCGTGTTCTTCAATTAAACTCCCATGAACGCCGGGAGATTGTGGATTTCATTACCCGAACCCAGGCAGACATAGACCATCTGGTCATCAAGGATATTTTTGACAGCAAAGTATTCCAGGGCCATGTTTCCAGCAAGTATATTTACCGTTTACACCCGGTGGAAACACCTGGCTGGAAGGGTAAAGTAACATATTCGGTGATAGATTTCCTAAATCGCACCGAAGAGCTGGAAAAGGCAGAAGTACTAGGTGAATTAATGCATTACAAGGGAATTGGCGAAACTTTGGCCAAACAGATATACAAGAGCCTCTATGAGGGAAATCCAGGGAACAGGGGCCTGGACAAGATACGTGACGACCTTAACCTGGAGCCATTCTCCAGCGACAAGGTAAGAAACAGTTTTATCAATTACATAGTAAAGGAAATGTCTGTGGACCTGGGGGGAGAAACTGATGAGCCAGTTACCTCTGATATTAAACGATTAATCAGGCTACCAGGCACCCTCCACGGCAAGTCCAGCCTCAGGGTAATACCAATGAACCTTGAAGAGTTGAAGGACTTTGAACCACTGAGAGACGCAGTGTGGGACGGTTTCACCAAGGACACTGTCAAGGTCTCTGCCAATTCTGATGCAGAGATAAAATTGCGAGGCAAGAGCTTCAAAGTAAGCAAAGACAATGTGTATGATTTACCGGAATACGCAGCATTGCACTTTGTCTGTCAGAAGAAATGCGACATAATAATTTAGTTTTCGTAATACTCAACAATATTTAATTTCGAGATTTGTAAAGGTCGAAATCCATCCTGTGAAAAACGCATAAAAACATCAAAAAAGTATGCCGGAAATGACTTTGAAAAAACACAATATAAAAAACGACGTCGCACTTTTTACTATAAAAGTATTACGTCGCATTTTCTATGTTTTACGACGTCGAGTTTTTTAGAATATAAAGCTTTCGATTTTTGATATTTTGTAGATACCCTCAAAAAACCAGTAATAATTATTTGTGATTTATAATATTGCCCCAAGTTGAAAAATAAAAATTGTATAGAATGCCCAAAAAAAGTTACTGCCCCTACACTCTGTTGTTGAAAAACACCAAAGTATGCGAATTTGTGCTCAGAGCATGATTTTTTCAAGGTAAATTCTCCAGATAAGTGATATTAAATAACTTTGACAATTAGAAAAGATAACAAATTAAGTTTATGCCTTAATTAAATATACAAAAGAAAACCATTAAATATATAATCATGAAAAAAATAGTTATAACATATATTTGATTAATAATTTAAGAGATATGCTTAATTAAATATTATCTCGAATGAAGAATAAAACAATACACAAAAAAGTTAATGAAAACTAGTAATAAGATTAGGTGGATACAATATAAAATTAAATAATTAAGGTTTTAAGTTAATTATGAAATAAAACACAAAATTATTATTAGTTGTTACTGTTGGTACTGACGAATGTCAGAAGAGCAAATCAAGTGTCCAATTTGTGGCACAATGAATGATGAAGGGTCTGAAAAATGCAAAATGTGCCAGACTATCCTCTCCAAGAAAGAGGATGGCAAACTGAAGGTCACTTCCCCAAAAATCCACAGAAAAACATTCACCACAATTGACATTGAAGATCCTATTACCAGGAAGAAACTTGAAGAATTGACATTAATACCTGGCGTTACCAGGGAAAAGGCCCTTTACCTCTACCAGTCAGGCATTCAAACCATGGAAGATTTTCTGCAAAAGGCATTCAGAGGCGAAAAATATTCAGAAAATTTTTCCAGGACAGTAGGCAATAAATTACTGCTCCAGTCACTCCGAGGCAAGAAAGAAGAACAGGAAATTCTTTGCCCTTCCTGTGATGCCCCAAATCCCATTAATGTGAAGAACTGCAAGGTCTGCAATTATGACATTGCCGCCGAGATGGCTGCCCTTGACATGGGTGATATTTCTAATGAGCTTTCTGAATCAGTTACTGAAATGATGGGGGAGCTTGGTGAAAATGAAGATTTTGAAGCATTGCCAGATGAGTTGAAGGCCCAGTTCGCGTCTGTGCTGGATTCTGATGATATTGACTTTGAAATGGAAAAGCCAGAGGACATGGAAAACCTGGGCATAGATTTGGACAATATGGACGAGATTGGTGAAGAGGCCGAGATTTCTGAAGAGGACATACCAGAACCCTCGGAGGAGCTGCCGGAAGAATCACCAGAGCCAGAAGAGGAAATTGTTAAGGAAGCACCAGTCGAGGAATCGGAGCCGGAAGAGGAAGTGCCTGAACCAGAAACGGCCCAGGAAGAAGTGACTTCTGAACCTGAAGAAGTGACTTCTGAACCAGAGCCAGAGGAGGTTCCTGAACCTGCTGAGCCAGAGCCTGCACCAGAACCGGCTTCACCAGAAGCCACTGAACCCCCAGAGGAGGAAGAAGCTGCTCCTGAAGAAGAACCAGAGAAAGAGCTCACTGCCAAGGAAAAGAAGGTCATAAAAATCCTCAGTAAGAAGGTTGACCAGTGGAGAAAGGCAGGTTATGATATTGAAGGCCTTGATGAGTACTATAGAGATGTTGAAGCCTTCAAGGTAAAGGCCAAGGAATGCCTGGAAAAGGGAAAAATAGTCCGGGCCAAGTATGAAAAACAGCTGGAAATGTGGCGGGAAAAAGGTTTCGATGTTTCCGAACTGGAGCCATTACTGAACAAGGACATTGATGCCTTCAAAGACAAGGCAAAAGATGTTTTAAAACAGCAGAAAAAATAATAATACAATTATATAATAAAATTAAATTTTATAATTTTATATTAATTCTCTTAAATAATTATTTTTTAGATTTTCCAACCATGTATATTTCTGAACTGGATGACCTTGATGCCTTTGGAGAATGGCGTTTGGAAATTTTGAATTTTTCCTTTATTGTGTCAAAATATACCCTGGCTAAATCTCCGTCAAATACCTTGACAATCAGATGTCCACCCTTCTTCAAAAAATCATCGGTATATTCCAGGGCCATCTCTGCCAGTTCCATTGATCTGGCATGATCCATTGAATAATTTCCACTGATATTGGGGGCCATATCTGATATGATAACACTGGCCTGGCTGTCTCCCAGTGCGTCTCTGACCTTTTTCTTTGTTATCTTGGACCTGGCATCTCCCCTGATGAATATTACACCCTTGAGTGGTTCAATGGGCTTTAAATCAAGAGAGATTACCTTGCCAGATTCGCCAACCAGCTGTGCCGCCACCTGGCTCCAGCCTCCGGGATTTGCTCCCAGGTCTATGACTATGTTACCTGGCTTGAATATCTCAAATCTGTGGTCTATCTGCTTCAGTTTGAATGCGGCGCGGCTTCTGTAATTTTCCCGCTTGGCCATTTTGTAGTAATGGTCTTTTTGTCTGTCCTGCCACCATCGTTTTCCCATGATATCATATCTCCAATTTTTTCTGTTTTGTACCCATGGAAAGCGCACTGGCCTTGAACTTCTGAAGCAGCATTATCTGAATCATCTCATCAAATTCCTGGTCATATTTTGCCTTGGCAATTAGAAAGGCAGGATTCCCGTGAGGCAACTTAAAACTTCGCTTGGCAAGCATTTTCTTTACCTCAAGACGGTCATCACTGGATACCTTGACTGCAAAGGCTTCTGGGTCCACATCAAATCCAGCCCTGACCAGCTCTGCCTGGAATACTGGCCTTCTGAATAATTTCTGAAGAAAGT
>DAOVXH010000063.1 GCA_030636255.1 Methanomassiliicoccales archaeon | reverse complement strand
GGGAATCATGGCCAATCCAAGTTCCTTCAAAGGAGCGCCCAGGTATTTTGCCTTTTACTCTCTGGAAGAAATGGAAGACCTTTTCAGAACTGCTGGCTTTGAAATGCTCAAGTGCTGCAATTATCCAGAAGAAGTTTTTGGTGATGACCTTGTCCAGTCATGGTTCAGAAAAATATAATAAAATAAAAAAAGGGCCAGTGACGGCCCTAATTTTCTTATAACACAGCAACCGGCGTGTCAACGAAATCTTGTAAATTACCATCGCTGACAGTAAGGCGGACAGTGTAGTCTCCGCTGGCAGGGAACAGGTAGGATACAACCTCGCCATTCAATGTGCCAATCAAGATTCCTTCACTATCATACACCAGCCATTCCCAGCTTGTTATTGCATCTCCATCCGAATCATAACTGGCTGAGCCATCGAATATGAACAGACGTCCATTCTGGGCGAAGAGCAACTGATCCAGGTAATCATTGATTTCCACAGATGTCTCTTGGTGCTCTGGTGTGGCCGTGAACTTCTCCATATGGTTCACCTGGCTTGATCCTCCAACTGCCCGGAATTTCAAAGTGGTCACGCTAGGGGATTTTCCTGAGCTGGTCTTATCAAACACATAGAAAGCCTCATAGGTCTTGCTGTCAAAATATGTGAATGATGCTTTATCTCCATCGTTCAGTGTCAATATCTCTACACCATCTTCCAATATTGTACAGGTCACAGAATGTTTTGATACGGAAAAATCTGCCTCTACTTCTTTGACACCAGCACTTCCTGCATCAATGATACTGGCTACTGGGACAGGCAGACTAGGTGTGTAAACAAGAGCTATGTTATCAGTTGTTCCCACAACAGGTGGTTCCGGGAATATCCAGGGCACATCACCAATCAAACCGTTTGCAGCCACGCCAATCTCATCAAAGGCGAAACCATCATCCGGGTTTGTTCCAATTGCATATGTTCCGCTGGCAACTAAGGTTGAACCAACAAAGAGTTCTGATTTCAGTGTTTGTGTGGCCAGTTCATATGAAAGCTTTGCATTGTAGGTAGTATAGGTGTTTGCAACATAATCCATAAATACTGTCAATTGGCCACCAGTACCGCGGTACCAGGCCAATAAATGGTTGCCTGTGTTTGACCTCTCCCATACTATGTTAAGCTGACTTTTTCCCCATCGCATACAATCATTATCACCGTCACCAATGAAAATTGGGTATGCATGTGTCCACCAGCCTGGCTGTGTAACTTTGATATCGGCTGAAAGTTCCCAGTCTCCACTGGTATCAGTGAATGTCTGTGGTAACTCTTTGACAAGTCTTTCATCTGTGCTTTCATATCTCTGTGAGTTGAAATACACATTCTTATTGTTCGAGTCCCAATGTACATCACCCCTGGCGCTATCGGCTTCCTTGACAAATCCTTCATCACTCAGATCAAAGGTATATATCTCATCGGCTACAGCTGCCTGGGCGTTCATGCTCATTGGCAATACCATTGCAAATACAGTCGCAATCATCAGAGCACATACTAATGTACTCAAGATTTTTAGCTTCATTTTTCTTCCTCCTATATCTCATGTTAGAGAGTTTGTTTCTGCCCACTTTCTTAGACTGGAAAATTCCTATCTTCCCTTCTGTTAGTGGCTCTCCTCCTAACATGAGGTGGGAAATTTATATGGTTTATAAACCTAACGTATAATTTACCATAGAAAACACCATACACCAAAGAATAAAAAACAGTGAATTTCAATCGCAAACACTACACTCAAATTGTTCTGAATCTATAGAATATGTCATCTCATTGCCACATTTCTTGCAGACAGACATTTCCCTTGCCTGTTTCATTGCATTGGGCCTTGCCTCGATTTGATCTATAGCTCCACATTTTTCACAGTAAAACCAATTATTATGAAAATCTGGAACCAGGGGCAGCCAGCAATGTTTACACCTGTACTCTGGAGGCACAGCCTTCAGTTCATCAGTGTTATAATTATAATATTTTTTCAGTGCTTTGGCTCCGCCGTAGCCAAGGGCACCACCGGCAAATATTCTAACCAGACAGCACAATGAACCGGCACCGGCAATGCCAGCCAGACCAAATAGTAAACCCAGTATCACGGTTATTATGGCTATGATTACGTAGATTCCATCTTTTATGCCAGCATGTTTTCTTGTATCTTCCTCTCTCTCATACGCCTGGACAAGATTACCATACCAATTTCTGCATTGATGGCAATAAAAAGCCCTATTCAAGGGGTCATAGACCATTACAGAATTACATATTTTACAATGTAAATCATTGGATTCTCCAACCATTTCAAATTACCATAGGTAAAATGGTCACTCGCTATTTTAGATTTACATCCTATACAAGCTGAAATCCGCATCCGCTATTGGGGCATTAAGTGCCGCAGATATGCCAAGGCCAAGAACAAGTCTTGTCTGGGTTGGGTCGATTATACCGTCATCCCATATCCTTGCTGAACTGTAATATGGATTACCTTCCATCTCATATTTTTCCAGGATTGGCTTTTTCAGCTCATCAACCTCTTCATTGGACATTTCCTTGCCCTTGCGGAACATCTGGTCCTTCTTAACCGTAGAAAGCACATTAGCGGCCTGTTCGCCGCCCATAACCGAAATACGAGCATTGGGCCACATCCAGAGCTGTCGCGGGCTGTATGCCCTGCCGCACATACCGTAATTGCCTGCTCCAAAGCTTCCACCAATTAGTACTGTGAACTTCGGCACCTGGGCATTTGTAACAGCAGTCACCATCTTTGCGCCGTTCTTGGCAATCCCGCCAGCTTCATATTTACTACCTACCATGAAGCCAGTAATATTTTGCAGGAACACCAATGGAATCTTCCGCTGGCAGCATAACTCTATGAAATGTGTGCCCTTGAGAGCGCTTTCCGAGAACAATACTCCATTATTAGCCAGTATGCCCACTGGATATCCCATAATGTGGGCGAATCCCGTGACAAGTGTCTCTCCATAAAGGGTCTTAAACTCGTGGAACTTGCTGCCATCAACTAACCTGGCTATGATTTCTCTTACTTCAAAAGGAGTTTTTGAATCCTTGGAAATTATGCCGTAAATTTCTTCAATTGGATATTTTGGCTCTTCCGGTTTTCTGCTCTTAATGAATGTCTTTGGCTGGCGATTCAGGTTTTCCATAATATTCCGGCCAACATGCAATGCCTGCTCGTCATTTAGCACGTAATGGTCTGATACGCCAGACTTCCGACAATGAACATCAGCACCGCCCAGGTCTTCTGCGCTTACTTCCTCGCCTGTTGCAGCCTTCACCAGCGGCGGGCCTCCGAGAAAAATAGTGGCATTTCCTTTCACCATAACCACTTCATCAGACATGGCTGGCACATATGCGCCACCAGCAGTACAGGAGCCCATGACAATCGCTACCTGGGGAATCTTCATGGAAGACATCCTGGCCTGATTGTAGAATATTCTGCCAAAATGTTCTCTATCTGGAAAGACCTCATCTTGAAGCGGCAAAAATGCGCCGCCAGAGTCTACCAAATACACACATGGCAGATTGTTCTCCATGGCTATTTCCTGGGCCCGGAGATGCTTCTTCACGGTCATTGGATAGTAGGTTCCGCCTTTCACGGTTGCATCATTGGCTATTATCATAACTTCCCGGCCATGAACAATACCGATGCCGGTTACTACACCAGCTCCTGGTGCACCATTTTTGTACATGCCCAAAGCTGCTAATGGATTCAGTTCCAGAAATGGTGAATCTGAATCAAGAAGCGCATCTACGCGCTCCCTGGCAAGCATTTTATTTCGGGATCTATGAATCTCAATTCGCTCTTCGCCGCCTCCGGCCTTTGCCCATTCGATTTTTTCCTTGAGGTCAGCAATCATTTTCATGTAATGCTCTTTGTTTTCCTTGAATTCCTGGCCATTGATGTCTATTTTACTCTCTATTGCATCCATTTTACTCGCTCTCCTGTTTTTCCATATCTACAAGCACCGCACCAATTTCCACCTGGTCGCCAGGCTTGAAATGTATTGCCTCTATCTTTCCAGAATAGGGCGCCTTAATCTGATATTCCATTTTCATTGCTTCTATGGTGAGGATAACGTGACCCTCATCTACATCGGCTCCAGATTCAGCTCCCACAGCGATTACTTTCCCCGAAATTGGCGAAGTAATGTTTGCTGGTAGTTCGCTGAATTCTCCCTCGCTGGCACCGGTCTCAACTTTGTTAAATCTATAGACATTTCCACCAATGAAAATATGGCGCTGGCTGTTTTCGGTGGCAATATTGCATTTCACCTGTTTTCCATTGATGGTGAGGGTGCAGAAACCTGCCTTCGCCTCCCTGTACCCCACCTGATATTCCTCCTCGCCAATTATTATTTTGAAGTTATCGCCGTCCCTGGTGATGTTCACAGGATAAAGTTTGCCAGCATACTCATATTGTAATTCCATAATTGTTCCTCCTAATCATCAATTCTCCATCTTCCCATGCTCTTCCACGGGGAATGGGCATCATCTGCAACCTGTTGGCCGCCTTCATCCTCAATCACACTAGAATGCTTCAGATCATCGATTGCCGCGGCTATTAACACTTCTATAGGCAATTCCTCAGAAACAGTCCAGCTCTTGAAATACTGGTCAATGAAATGGGTGTCAATGTCCCCTTCAACAAATGCTGGGTGCAGTATAATCGCCTTAAGGAACGGTATATTAGTGGTAACACCCAGAGCAATGTAATTGGACAGTGCCCAGTCCATTTTTCTGGTTGCATCAACCCGGTCCTCGCCATAAACAATGAGTTTTGCCATCATAGGGTCATAATATGGTGATATGTGACTTCCCTGGTGTATTCCAGTGTCATGGCGGATATTGATTCCTGACGGCAATTCAACGGTCTTCAAAATTCCGGTGCTGGGCATGAACCCCTGCTCCGGGTCCTCTGCATAAATACGGCATTCAATGGCATGGCCTCGCTGATTGACCTTGTCCTGGTCCAGTGTCAAATTTTCTCCCTGGGCAATTCGTATCTGCCATTTCACAATGTCAATACCAGTTGTTGCCTCGGTTATTGCATGCTCTACCTGAAGACGTGTGTTCATTTCCAGGAAATAAAAATTACCAGAATCATCAAGCATGAATTCCACGGTGCCAGCATTTGTGTAATTGATTATTTTTGCTGCCAGGATTGCTGCCTCGCCCATTCTTGCCCGTAAGTCATCATTCAGGGCCACAGAAGGTGTTTCCTCGATTACTTTCTGATGCCTACGTTGAATGGAACACTCTCTTTCAAACAAATGAATAATCTTCCCATGCTCGTCAGCCAAAATCTGAAATTCTATGTGCCTGGGCCTGGGTAGATATTTCTCAAGAAGAAGCTCATCGTTTCCAAAACTGGACTTAGCCTCGCGCCTGGCAGAGTCAACTGCGTCCTGAAGCTCGTCCATTGAATTCACAACCTTCATGCCCTTTCCACCGCCGCCGGCAGTGGCCTTTATGAGCACTGGAAATCCAATACGCTGGCATGATTGCTCCAGGGTTTCATTTTCCTCTTCTCCTGTGAAACCAGGAATGACTGGCACACCAGCATCCCGCATTGTACCCTTTGCCTGAATCTTGTCGCCCATGCTGTGAATGACCTCTGCACTGGGCCCGATAAATTTAATTCCTTCTTCTGCGCAAGTTTTAGCAAAGTCAGCATTCTCTGAAAGGAATCCATAACCAGGATGAATGGCATTTGCCCCGCTCTGTTTTGCCACATCAATAATCTTCTGGGCGTTCAGATAACTCTCCGATGGTGCTGGCTCTCCAATGCAATATGCCTCATCAGCCATCTCCACATGTGGCGATTTCTCATCAATTTCTGAATAAACAGCAACCGAGGGAATGCCCATTTCCTGGCATGCTCTCATTACCCGAACTGCAATTTCGCCACGATTGGCTACTAGAATTTTCTCAATTTTCATGCATTATCCCTCCATGCTGGCTCTCTCTTATCAAGGAAAGCCCCAACACCTTCCTTGCCCTCTGGTGAGGCTCGAATCTGTGCAATGGCATTTATGCAGTATTTCTTGAATTCCTGGCGCTCCATGTGAGCACCAGTCCTGGCCAGGCGCTTGCATTCTTTTATTGCCTGGGGCCCACCGGATAAAATCTGTTTAATCATTTGGCCGACAACCAAATCAAGGCCTTCAAGGCTCACCACCTGGTCAACAAGCCCAGCTTTCAATGCATCTTCAGCAGCCAGTCTTTCTCCTGTTGTAAAAAGCTGAACTGCCTTTTTGCCGCCAATCCGGTCAATGACATAAGGTGAAATAACGCCAGGCAAGAGTCCAAGCTTTACCTCGGAAAATCCAATCTTTACAAACTCGCTGGCTATAGCAAAATCACATGCGCAAACAAGGCCAGCTCCGCCACCTAAAGCAGCGCCATTGACCTTTGCAATTACAGGCACCTCAATGTCCTCCAGTGCCTGGAACATGGCTGAAAGCCCACTAGCATCAGCCAAATTCTCCTCAAGGGAGTACTGGCCCATGCGCTTCATCCAATTCAAATCAGCACCAGCGCAGAAGCTCTTTCCAGCCCCGGTGATAATCACTGCCCGAATATCTGGCTTGCTCTGAATGTCCTGAAAGCAGCTGGTCAGCTCGGCAATCATCTTATCATCAAAGGGGTTGTGAATCTCCGGCCGATTGAGAGTAATGGTAATAATCTCCTGGCCGTCCACCAATATGTATTCGTAATCAGTCATAAACGCACCCAATCCTGCATGAAAATTTGCTTACTGGATATATAGGTTGCTATGTAAAGTTCGGCGATTGGCGAATTTTATGTCAGTGGAATCGAATAATTACTGAGGACATTTCAGCCATTCTTCATGTTATTGTTAAAATAATGCCGGGGCGCTAGACATTTCATCACCGAGTCTCAAACTCTTTATAAATCAAGAAAATAATTACAATCTGGTGTTATGAATGGATAAAAGAGTGCGAGGTAGTGTTGTCAATGGTTACTTAGGTTTTATTCAGAAAAAATGGGGAAAGGTCGGCAGGAGCCAGTGCATGGAAGATATTGGTCTAGAGGACAATCTTGCGGCTGGCCAGTACTATCATTCTCAGATTTCTGAAAATATTCTTCGATGGATATCCAGGGAAAAGGGAAATGAATACATTATTGAGGCCGGCAAGTTCGTGGTAGGCAATCTGGGAATTATAAAATGGCTGGTGAGATTTGCCAATTTCAGAACAGTGGCCAATAAATTTCCAGCCAATTATAGTGAAATTTATACCCATGGTCGGGTGGAGGTAGACACAGAGAAGGATGACACATACATTCTCCGCCTATATGAAGTCAACTTCATCAAGGAATCATGCCTTGCCTGGCAGGGTGTCTGTGAGGGTGCTCTGGAAATGACCAAAACCCCAGGAACTGTCAAAAAGACAAAATGCAGGGTGGACGGCGACCCATGCTGTGAATATAGTATATTTCTTGGGGCCGAACAGTAATGGGTTTGCGGTGGAATTCTCGACGCAATCGATGAACGAAAGTTAGAGAGAATCGTGTCATTCTGTGTGAACAAAATTCTGCGAATTTTGCGCTACGCCGGAATGCTGGCGCATTTCTCCTAGCGCTTTTTTTCCAGCGAAGCTAAGGAAAAAAGCGCTGAGGAGGGGATTCGAACTCCTGCGGACTTGCGCCCACCGGCTGGCCTTTCGTCCCGCATTCCTGCGAGACGATCTCAAGGCCGGCGCCTTAAACCGGGCTTAGCTACCTCAGCATTATGCGGCGAAATAGCCTCCAAGTATATTATTACTGCGGGGTTCAGATGAACCTACTCCCAATCCAGCAGCCGTTTCATACCTTCAATCTTCTTCAGAGGGGCAATGTCCTGGGACACTTCCACAACTCCCTTGAACTCGCCATCTTTCCTGACTGCAAAATATCGAATGTGCACTAACATATCATTCATGGGTATCCAGAATTCAGCCACATCTTTCTCGCCATTTCTGAATGCCTCCACAATCTTTTCGACTATATGGACACTTTTTGGCGGATGGCAATTGGACACATCACGGCCAATTATTGCTGGCGTTCTGGGAAATATTCTGTCGCCTTCTGAGTAATATCCGACTTTTCCGTTCTCATCTACAAATGTAATGTCAAATGGAAGATGCTGCAGCATTAAATCCACCTGTTCTGGAGATAGCTGGCCGGTGGTGAGATTGATGTCTCCGGTTTCATTATCCACAGGAATTTCCTTGGCTGGTTGTGTTCCCCAATCCTTCTCCGGTTCCACCATGTATCCTATTTCTTTACCTTGATTTCTAACATCCACCCACTCGTCCTCTGTCAGGCGGTCCAGCAAGTTTGGAAACAGAATATTTTCTTCCTTTTCAACCATGCCGCTGATGTCCTTCAGCATCTTTGGATATTTTTTGTAAGGAATGTCTCCCTCTTCAAGTGAGGCATTGAGCTTTTTGAGCTTTTTTCTAATCTTGTCATGTATGGCCCACATTACTTTCGATGGCCCGTAGAATCCGTATTTTTCTAAATATGGGAATAAAATATTTTCCTTACGTAGGTAATGCTTTTCGATTGTCATGAGATAATTTAACTCGATTCTAGCTTCCTCCAGAATTTCAGAATCACCAGCAGAAAGCCTGTCCAGTAGAGGGCTTAATTTTTCCACGCTGGCCAGTATGGCATTATTTTCAATTTTCATGGTATCGATTGGATGGCCAGAATCGGTTTTTCTTTTTTCTTCGGCTTCAAGCACTTCTTTAAAAACAGCAGCATGAGCATCACAGAGCTTTGTTACCTCTTCAACAGGGAATCCACTGTCAATCAATTCCTGCTCCATGGCAGCAACTTCTTCATGTGAAACTCCACGAATTAGTTCCTGAAACTGCTCCTTCACAGTCTCGACGCTGGCACCATCATGCAGCATCATAATAACTCTCTTGAGGCCTTCCTTTCTTGATTCTCTATCATTGATATGTTCGCTCATACAATCACCGAGTAATACTAGTCGGTGTATAGTAAAATAATTTTCCCTGATAAGATTAGTACCATATCCAATCTATTGACAACTCAAATCCAGCAACCGGATACCCAAGTTCAAAGTTCTCTAGGACCTGCGGATGATACTCTCCAAAGCTTCCGATTGTAGTGCCATTTATCAAGATTTCAGCAGACCGGCCAGGAATGTATTCAGGGTCTTCGCATGGTCCCAAATCAAACTTGACATTCATGTCCCTGAGATATGTCTGAACTAGTGATTTTATCTCGGTAAAGCTGGCCTTTGCGTGCATGGCCAGTGCTGCAACATGACGTATGGTTTTATCGCCGATTACCACATCTCCAACCTCGAATATGTTT
>DAOVXH010000086.1 GCA_030636255.1 Methanomassiliicoccales archaeon | reverse complement strand
ATAAAAGAAGTTCTAGCAGATTATGAGCCACTGGTTGTGCGCTTGTTCCTGCTGAACACCCATTACAAAAAGCCAATAGATATCAATCAGAAGGCATTGGCAGAGGCAAGTCAGGCATTAAATAGAATTCAAAATACACTGGATAATGTTCTTGCTGCAATGGAAAATGCACCTGAGGGTTCAGACGAATTCGCAGACCAGGCAAAATCCGCTATAGAAAAGTTCGACGCTGCAATGGATGAGGACTTTAACACCAGGGATGCAATAGCCAGCATATTTGATTTCTCCAGAGAGGTAAATAAATATCTTGAGAATGAGTCTAAAAAATCCAGCCTTGAGGCAGTAGTCGAGACATTCAAGATTTATGATGAAATATTATCAATCTTCCAGTTTGAGAAGGATGCCGGAGAACACATGATGGCGCCGCTCATGGACATTATTATCGACATCCGGCAGAAGGCCCGGGCCGATAAAAACTGGGCACTGGCTGATGAGATCCGCGACCGTTTGAAGGAACTGGGAATCGAAATCCAAGACGGAGGAGATGGTGCAAAATGGAAAATAATTTAATTCACAATCTCCAGGAGTGATTCAGCTAATAATATGCTCACTCCATGACGGCGTAAAATGGAAGGTTATCAAGTGAGGATTAACTAATTCTCATAATCTTCATATTTCTCGAACTCGTCAACTGTCCAGTACAATAATAGTAATGCAATAACCCCCAGAATTATTGTTGTTGTCAAGCTCATTGCAGCTCCTGCCAGGGCATACTGGAACTTGCGCCTTGTGAAGACAGATATTGCACCTATAAAAGTAGGCACTGTAATAACTATTTGAAATGCCAGCCAGCACATTTCTGCGGCAAAGGTCTCGGTCTCAAAGAAAGTGAGAAATATTGAGCAGTACTTCAATGAAAGTAATCCGGATATTACCAACAGTATACCAGCAAGATTGCAGAGCCAGCTGTCTGGAATTCTCCTTTTTTCCTGGCTGTCCCTGACATTCCTGTGCTTG
Source organism: Methanomassiliicoccales archaeon (assembly GCA_030636255.1). Classification (GTDB taxonomy): domain Archaea; phylum Thermoplasmatota; class Thermoplasmata; order SG8-5; family SG8-5; genus JAGLQM01. The sequence goes on along the minus strand of DAOVXH010000086.1, from coordinate 6,402 downwards.
AAATACTCGTCTGCAGATATGAGGCGTACTTTTTTCTGGCTCATTGGCTCACCATGTTCCCTGGGCCATCATCCAGAGTATTCCGATGATAATCAAAATAGCCCCGGCAATGAAGAATGACCTCATCAAGATCGTGTCAGTGGGCTGCTTTTTTGCCACCTTCTGCTGCTTCATGTATCTGCCTACTTCCATGTGATCAGGTAAGCCAGACTTTCTCATGGTCCTGTAAGGGTTGGCGTCCTCTGCGCCACCTGAGATTAGAAGAATAAATACCCACAGCAATCCTCCGCCGATGATAACAATAGCTGGCTCTAAAATCCAGCCAAGTAATAGGCTGGCAACCACAATGGTCAGAATAAGTTTTGATGCCCTCTCCATCTATAACCACCCCAGGAACCACATGTACAGAACATCAATGCATATGAGTATCATGCCAATGGTGAAGACAAGCATTGTTGTGTAGGCATCTGCATTGTCCCTCTCCTCAATGTCCTGTTTTCTCATGTAATCCTTGACCTCCAAAAAGTCTGGCACTCTGGAATATTTCATTCTCTTGTATGGATTGCCCTCGGTCATCCCCCCCTGGGCGCCCCAGAGCAAAAACAGTATGCATATGCCTGCAAACAGCAATAATCCAGGGCCAAGCAGAAGCTCAAGAACAACTGCGAATGAAATTATGCCTAGTATTAGCTTGGTAAGTCTCTCCATGAATCAGAATCATTATTTGAGTATATAAAATAGATTTGGGAATACCCGAGGAGTGCCCATTTTGTTTCAGAAGACCAAAATGCAACTCCCCCTCTATCGAAAAACAAGTTTTTCTCAATCCACGAGTTACCCATCAAAACCTAACTTTGACACTTAGAAATTAAACAAACGTCAAAGTTGGGTTAAAATTCATTTTTTGGGCCGTGCTTGCCTAGGACAAGTACAACAATGATGGCACCCAGCATCAAAATTATTACAACCAGAATCATGAGATTTTCATCAATTACTATTCCGTCATCTGGGGACACATAATTCAGGTTCATGGGAGCTTCATAGGTTGCAGTTTCGCCCTCTGTGTCTGCAACTTCAATAATGATTGTTTCACCTTCCAACGGCATCAGGGAAAAGACAACATTCAGGCCTATGGAAATGTCGGTATTGTCTGGATTCCAGGGAGATATATCTGTGGGTGAAAAATCACATTCATCACGATTGAGATAGGTGCCAGTATATTCCTCAAATTCAATCCGTAAATTGTCCGGATTCTGAGGGTTATTGTACATTTCCAGGGCAATATGTGATATCTCGTTCCCGCCAGCATCCAGAACCTTGAGGGAAACAGTGTCAATATCATCCCAGCCATTGAGGTCTCTTATCAAGATTTCCACTTTGACCATATCACCAAAATCTTCAATGGAAATTTCAACAAAACTTGGCCCATCGTTTGCTACACTGATTTGGCCAGGCACAGACATGGCTAATGAAACACATGCTATAATGCTTACAATTAACAATACTGCGAATCGCCTCATTTCCTCACCTTGTTATGGGCCTTATACTTCCAGATTGGTAAGCCCTAACGAATCAAACTTCAAGATTCGTTAGCTCCCTCTCAAAGAGCTTTAAATCCTTTTCATCAAGTGTTAGCGGGCTGATGGGTATCACCAGAACAGCTTCGCGGATCGCAATCTGCTCATTGAGAAGCTGTATGAACTTCAGCACCGACGAATACGAATTATGGGTTATAAGATACTCAAGGCCAGACAGTAATAGAATGCCGTTTTCAGTCTTCTTCAGGAAGTTCTCAATGTGGTAGAACAATGCTGACAAATTCTGTGGCGGGACAGTGTTTTCAGTCTCGGATGTGGATAGCCAGATTATAGGTGTCTTTTCCAGGCCGTACTTCTTTCGAATCTTTGCTGGAAAGTCCCTGGTTATGCACAATCCCTGATGCCCATGAGTTACCCAGTCCTTGAAAACTTCATAGCTCTTGTCAGGGGCTTCCTCCTTCACCAGGTATCCTGTGCAAATGTCCAGGTCATATTTTTGGTCCCCTGCCACAATGATTATCTCCGGTTCAGGAACAACATACTTGTCATCCCTGACAATCCTGTGGACACAAGATTTGTCCAGCTGACACTGGCAACTTTCCTCGATTGTATCATATTTCCTGTCAAACAGGCTTGAAATAACTCCGGCTAAATATCCTCTTGTGAAATGGCATCCAGCAGTATCTTTTTTACCAAGATGGGTGGCCTCAATGGATTCCTCGAATTCTATGACTATTTCTTCAAGGGTTACCTTCTTGGTAAATGCCCGGCCAAGACCTGTTTCTATAAGCAGGCCAGGTAATGTTTCCTCAAGTTCTTCAATGTTCTCGCAGGTGTACCCAACGCTATTAACAAGGCTCTCTCCGCATCTGAAGCCATAGCGCACGAGAAGCTCACTAGCTTCCTTTTCACCAAGCTGAATTTGCAGCTCATCGTTCAGGGCCCTCAGGGCGTCGCCAGACATGACAAAAAAACTGACATTCATTTCTTCCTCGTTCATTTTTTAGCCTCCAGATGTTTGTCTATTACCTCATTGCCAAGTTCAATAAATGATTCTTCAACATAGGCGCCAGTTTTGGCACTGGTCATGTGATATTTCATGTTATATTTTACCGCAACCTTGCCCAGCTCCGCATCGCCGAACTGCATGTCGTCCACCAAATCGGACTTATTGCCCAGAAGAACAATTGGAGAATTCTCATTCACCTTTCTGAAGAGCTGTATCCATTCTTCAAGATGTTCCAGTGTCTCAATTCTGGTGGTATCGCAGATAATAAAGGCGCCTGTTGCACCCTGATAATAGGCCGAATGAAGATTATTATGCACCCTCTGGCCCAAAATATCCCATATAAGAAATGTCATATTGTATTCCTGGCCGTTCCTGGCAATATCAACCTGTTTTTTGGAGATCTTTGTTCCAAAGGTCATAATATACTTATCATCAAACTTGTCATAAACGAACTTTCGAATAAGTGATGTTTTTCCAACGGCACCGTCACCCAGGAGGCAAATTTTTTTCATTAGCTTTTTCGGAGGCATGATAATCACCCGTGTTGCTCTATGAGCCTCTTGCGCTTGGCCAGTGTGCTCTTCACTGCAAAATCATCCTTGAACCCGGCCTCAACCAGGGCCAGCTTTTCAACTGCCACAAGAAGTGCCTGCTTTTCCGGGGCCTTGACATCAACTCCGGCAGCTGTAAACTGCTGGCGTATCATTGCCATTCCAGTCTCCCTGTCGCCGAATGAATCGCAGAACTCATTGATTATCTGGTCAGTTACACCAGTCAGGTTGGTTATTTCCTCTTTCTGAATTATATTCGAGGCCTGGGACGGCTTACCACCTTCAATGACCTTCTCTCCAAGGGCATTGAATATTGATTCAACATTTTCTCCGGTCTTTGCACTGGACACGAAACTCTGGCATCCATATTGCTGCGCTGTTCCTGCAAGTTCATCTGCAGATATCTGGCGCTCATCAATTAAATCGCATTTGTTTCCCACAAAAATTATTGGAACCTCGCCAATGACCTTTCGCATCTCTGGAATCCAGTATTCAACCATACTGGCCAGTGTTTCCTTTCTGGTAAGGTCGCAGACTATCATTGCCCCTTCTGCACCCTTGTAACTGGAAGATTGAATGCTCTTGTACCCTTTCTGGCCAAGAATATCCCAAATCATGAGGGTTAGAGTAATTTCCCCCTCTGAAGTGTTATACAATAAATCCTTCTTTGTAATTTTTGTGCCAATGGTTGTTATATAATCATCAGAAAACTTGTCAGTAACGAATTTTTTAATAAGACTGGTCTTTCCGACAGCTCCGTCACCAAGGAGAAGTACCTTTCGCTTAATTTGTTTAATATTCATTGCCAACCACTATGTTTGGGTGTATAGTAAACGTCATTCATAATGATTTCCGTTATTCTTTATAGATTCAATTATGCCAGGCAGGTCATTTCCCGAACTTTTGATATACTGCTTCAGGACCTTGGACACTCCGCTGCCATACTGCATTGCCTTTTTTGGCTTCTCTGTCATGCTGGCAGGGACACCAAGAAAACCTGCGCCTGTTCTCAAAACCCTCTTGTTCTCGCCATCCAGCTTATGTTCAAATGGTATTTTCTCAGAAAATTTTACAATCTCATCTTCAAGGAATGGTGCAATCAGGTTTTTTCCATAATGCCTTGCCATTTTTTGATAAAGCGGCAGTTCCTCATTTGCCAGCTCCAGGTAGTCCACCTGCATCCTGGCTTCAGCATCCTGGGGAGTCATCTCCCGGTATTTTTTGTAACCAGCAAATAGCTCGTCGGCACCCTGACCACAGAGTACAAGTTTCTCTGGAATCTTCTGAAGCACCAAATCAAAGGCAACAAATGTGGATATCCATCTGGGATTGTGCATCTCATGAATCAGAACAACATTTTCCAGGGATTTGATAATATCATTTTTCTTGTAAACAATGCATGAGTAGGGAATATCAAGAAGTTCGGCTGACTGGCACCCCCAAATCAGGTCATGAGAATTTTCAATTCCTGAAATGTAGAGCTTCAGGTTGCAATATTTCCTGGCCAGAACAGCCAGAGTTGCACTGTCAAGCCCTCCTGAGAACATTAGAGCGGCCTCCTCATCAAATCTCAATTCTTCCTTGACATTTTTCATCAATAGGGAAGCCAATTCCTCAGCATTTTCCTGGAGGCCCATGGGACTACTCCAAATCGCTGAATGTCATTCTACCGGTTGCCAGTGCCCTTGCGATTTCTTCGATTTTGTCCAGCTTAATTCGCTTCTGCTCTGCCGAGTCTGTATCGCGAATGGTCACTGTCCCATCTTCCAGGCCGTCATAGTCCACTGTAATGCAGAAAGGCGTGCCAATCTCGTCCATTCTGGCATAGCGCTTTCCAATTGAGCCAGACTGGTCATAATAAACATCATAGTCCATTCGAAGTTTTTGATGAATGTCCTTGGCCACTGGAATTAATTCTTCCTTGCGCATGAGTGGGAAAACAGCAAATGTGTATGGCGCTAAAACTGGCGGCAATTTCAATACACCAGTGCGCTCATCAACCAGGTGAACGTCCAGAAGTGTCCAGACATTTCTGTCCACACCGAAACTTAGCTCCAGCACATGAGGAATCAAGCGTTTTCCTTCAATGGAAACCTCCATCTTTTCGCCGGAGCCGGCCTGATGCTTTGACAGGTCATAATCTCCCCGATAATGAAGGCCAGCAACCTCCTTGAAACCTCCAAGGGTATGCAAATCTACCTCAATATCAAAATGTACCCTATTGTAAAAAGCTCTTTCAGCCTCTGACTTTTCGAAGAATCGAAATTTCTCAGATGGTATATTAATCAAGTCCAGGTAAAATTCTTGAATCTTGAGCATGTGATAAACATAAAAGTCTGGCAGCTTGTGTTTTTCAATTAAATCAGCACATGAAATCGGCTGGAAATTACCAGAGCCGCGCATGTCAACCAATTGCACATTCAGCATCTTGCCTTCCATCTCTTTCAGGTCAAGGGATTCGGAAAATGTGTCAGGGTCCATGAATATCTGCAATTCCGCCTGAATCAGCTCCCTCATGCGGTAAACACCCTGGCGCGGTGCAATTTCATTCCTGTACGCCTTTCCAATAATTGTCAGGCCAAGTGGTAATCTTCGCCTCATTATCTCAAAATGCCGCTTGAAGTTCAGATATGCGCCCTGGGCAGTCTCCGGCCGCAGATATGCCATATCCTTTCCAGTGGTTCCAATGGGCACCGGAAACATCATATTGAATATTCTTGCATTCTTGAACTGTGACTTGCATTTCAGACACACCAGACCCAACTCTGCAACCTTGGCATCAATTTCCTCAAGGGTGAAACCTTCTGCTGGCTCGCCGGTTTTATCCTCAATCATCTGGTCTGCCCTGTATGCCTGGCCGCATTTTGAACACTCAACCAGTGGGTCAGTGAAACCATCAACATGGCCTGACGCCTTCAGCGCTGCATGTGGCAGTATGTTTGTGGTATCAATAAGATGATAATTGTCATTCAGTCCCATGAAATATTTGAGCCAGGCATCCTCCCACTTGCGTTTCAGCCTTGCTCCCATGGCCCCATAATCATAAAAACCAGACATTGCGCCGTATATTTCAGCGGATTGCCAGATAAAACCCCTGCGTTTTGCAAGAGATTGCACATCAACAGCCAAACTATCACCCGGTAACGGCTGCCAGAAGGTCAAGTTCGTATATCATGGCTATCAGTCTGTCTTTAGAATTCCTGATTGGCAATTGGCCAAAATCGTTTTTCTTCATTATCCTGGCTGCCTCGCTGACACTTGTCTTCCTGAAGATGGTGATTGGGTCCTTCACCATAACCTCCTT
>DAOVXH010000089.1 GCA_030636255.1 Methanomassiliicoccales archaeon | reverse complement strand
AGCAATTGGCCTCGCTCGTCCAGGTATCTTATAATCTTATTATCAGCATGCTTGACAAAGAATCCTGCAAATGGCTCTATTACCTCGGTGAAGCAGCCCTTTTCATCAACTGGATTAACAGTTATCACACCCTCATTTCTGCAAAGTTCCTGGTCATCAACTCCAAATGCAGGTGCTATGTGAACTATGCCAGTACCATCTTCTGTTGATACAAACCCAGCCTCTGCGACATAGAATGCCCGGCTCTCTGCCTTTGCAAATGGTAAAAGCTGTTCATACTCCATTTCCAGCAAATCCTCGCCGTCCATTTCCGAGATTATCTTCGCATCTGGCATCACTGTTGGCTGCAAGTCTTTAGCAAGTATGATCTTCTGGCCTTCATGCTCCACCACAACATAGCGTATGTCCCGGCCCACAGCCAGCAATAAATTACTGAAAAGTGTCCATGGCGTGGTTGTCCAGACCAGGAAATATGTTTCCTCTTTGCCCTTGACCTTGAACTTTATGTAAACTGATGGATCTTTAACTGTTTTATAGCCCTGGGCAACCTCGTGGCTGCTGAGTGGCGTTCCGCATCTAGGGCAATATGGCACAACATAATGGCCTTTCATTAGAAGGTCCTTTTCCCATAACTGGCTAAGGCTCCACCACACACTTTCTATGTACGGCGCGGTCATGGTAACATAGGGGTCTTCCATGTCTATCCAGAATCCGAGGCGCTGGCTCATGTTCTTCCAGATATCCTCGTACTTCATGACACTCTTGCGGCATTTGTTATTGAACTTGTCTATGCCATATTCCACTATGTCCTTTTTCGACTTCAGGCCAAGCTCTTTTTCAACTTCAATTTCCACAGGCAATCCGTGGCAGTCCCAGCCACCTTTCCATGGTATAACATCGTAGCCAGACATTGCCCTGTGTCTGAGATAAACATCCTTCAATCCCCTTCCAACTGCGTGGCCGACATGGGGCATTCCATTGGCTGTGGGCGGCCCTTCCAGGAAAACAAACGGAGTCTTTCCAGCATTCTGGTCTCTCAGTTTCTGGAAAATACTATTCTGGGCCCAAAACTCAAGAGTCTCTGACTCCATATTCGGAAAACTGGCCCAGGACGAAACGTCCTCAAATTTCTTCTCACTGTCGCTACCCATGCAAATCACCAAAAGTTCTAGCATGAGCTGGGCTTTGTGTACTCTACCTAATTATGATGATGCTGCCCAGCTTCATTAAGTTCCTGATACTTGCCTTTCTATAAAAAATTTACGAGGTACAGAAATGATTATGAAATAGTGATGTGTTCAATGTCCATATGAAAAGGTTGAGTGTATTAGTATTGGCAATAGTTTTTTGCCTGTCCCTCCTGCCTATGGCTCAGGCAGCGGACACCACCAAACCTGAAATAATTGACATGACCACAGGTGTTCCTTCCATAGGGCAGTTATTTACTGTCAAGGCATATGTGACAGATGATGTGGAGATAGATATTGTGCGGCTCTACGTTTATTTTGAGATTCCCGGTGGTGTGAATACGCCAGAGCACATTGTTATGAGTGATGATATAGCATCATATACTGGAACTCCCCCTCCACCTGGTCCAGATTTTCATGCTACTCTCATAGTTCCTGACAATGCCATAACAATGTTTTACACAATCTCTGCCGGAGACACATCAGAAAACTGGAACATAACTGATGTGCTTTCAAGGGATGTTAAAGATAATGAGAACCCCTCTGCTGTTTGCCCCTCTATTATCAATACAGAAACCAGTTATCAATACATTTTTAATAGCACTGGTTCCAGTGACAATGTTGCTATTGTCAATTACACATGGACATTTGATGACGATATTGGCCTGGTGATTCTTTATGGCGAAGCCCCATACTTCAACTTCACAGATGTTGGCTCCTTCAGCGGTAGCCTTGAGGTCATGGATGCCTATGATAATGTTGGTATTTGTTTTTTTCAAATTACAATAACCGATGCCGAGGCTCCTGTGGCGGATACTGGCATTGACCAATTTGTGATAGTTGAGGAGCTTATGGCCTTCGATGGCTCAGATTCCACGGACAATGTAGGCATAGACGAGTATACGTGGACCTTTGTTCACAATGGAACATCAGTTACCCTGAACGGCCAGAACCCGGAATTCAGGTTCTGGGAGGTTGGGGAATATGAAGTTATATTGAATGTCACCGATGCTGCAGATAATAGTGATCAGGCCGACTTTACAATTTATGTATTAAATGACCCAAATGTCAGTGAAGAGTTTCCCTGGTGGACGTTTGCTCTTGTTACCATGGTCCTGGCAGTTATTGTGACTTCAGTGTTTATCTTGAGAAGTTCAAAAGAAGAAAAATAGTCCACCAATCCTCCATAAAAAATACATTTAAATGTAGCTTTAATGTATTTCCCATAAAATAGAATATTGGCTCACACTACTGAACAAATCTGTGAAACAAACCCAAATCTATCGACTTCTGGATTCCTTTGCCTTGGGCCTCAGCTTAACATAGCCGCATTTTCTGCACTTGGTGGCCTTAGTTGGATTGCTGGCATAGCATTTCATGCATATCTTTTTGTCAAGTATTCTTGCCTCTGCTTCTGGAAATCTTGCCATTTAAACACCTTGGGTCGTATTCCGGGGATATTGCAATCTATATTAAATGATTTCGAAGGATTTTCTATGGTTTTTACATACTTATATATATGCGCGCGACTTTCCTCGCGCATACACGCAATTATATATGCTCGGTGGGCAAATTAATTCTTGTTCGGGCATATAGTGGAGTTGATATTATGGCACCCGACGAGAAGTATGACGCTGAGAACATTCAGGTTCTAGAAGGCCTGGAGGCAGTGAGAAAGCGACCGAGCATGTACATTGGTAGTACAGACACCCATGGTTTGCACCATCTGGTCTACGAAGTTGTGGACAATAGCATTGATGAGGCAATGGCCGGTTACTGCACTGAGATAAATGTCAGCGTAAACAAGGACGGCAGTGTCACAGTCCGGGACAATGGTCGGGGAATTCCGGTTGGACTGCATCCAAAATACAAGAAGCCAGCATTGGAAATAGTCATGACAAAGCTTCATGCCGGTGGTAAGTTTGACAATAAGAGCTACAAGGTATCTGGCGGTCTGCATGGCGTTGGTGTCTCGGTGGTAAATGGCCTGGCAGAATGGTTGGTTGCCACAGTGGAGAAGGACGGAAAATTCTATGAAATGAGGTTTGAACGCGGCCTGCCAGTGGGAGAAATGAAAGTCTCTGATGGAGCCCAGCATAATGGAACAACCGTAGTTTTCATGCCAGATGACCAGATTTTCGAGACATTGGATTTTGATTTCAATGTTATTCTCAATCGAATGAGGGAGCTGGCTTTCCTGAACAGCGGTCTTCGCATCACCGTGGAGATGGAAGATGACGAGGAGTCCAAGAACGTTTTCAAGTATGATGGCGGAATAATAGAATATGTCAGGTATATCAACAGGGCAAAGAACACACTCCACGCTGAACCCATATATTTCTCTGGTTCAAAAGGTGACACCCAGCTGGAGATTGCAATGCAATATACTGACAGTTACCGGGAAGCCATTCATACTTATGCCAATAACATAAACACCATCGAGGGCGGAACCCATCTAAGCGGTTTCAGGGCCGCGCTCACCAGGACACTTAATGATTATGCCAGGAAGAATAAATATCTCACAGACAAGACAATGTCCCTTAGCGGAGAGGATGTCAGGGAAGGTTTAACAGCAATCATCAGCGTGAAACTGGGCGAACCTCAATTTGAAGGCCAGACCAAGACAAAATTGGGAAACAGCGAAATGAGAGGTATTGTTGAATCACTTGTCAATGATAAGTTGGCTGAGTTCCTTGAGGAAAACCCGAAAATCGCAGAAATCAGCATTCAAAAATCCATCTTATCGGCCCAGGCCAGGGAGGCTGCCAGGAAAGCAAGAGAATTAACCCGAAGAAAGGGATTCCTAGAGGGCGGCGGATTGCCTGGTAAGCTGGCTGACTGCTCGGAAAAGGATCCAGCAAAGTCCGAACTCTACATTGTGGAGGGAGATTCTGCAGGCGGTTCTGCCAAGCAAGGTAGGAATCGAGAATTCCAGGCCATTCTTCCGCTTCGTGGTAAAATCCTGAACGTTGAAAAGGCTAGGCTGGACAAGATTCTGAAGAACAATGAAATAAGAAATTTAATCACTGCCTTTGGAACTAATATCGGAGAAGAATTTGACCTGACAAAGGCCCGTTATCACAAGCTAATAATCATGACTGACGCTGATATTGACGGCGCTCATATTCGAACGCTTCTGCTTACCTTTTTGTACCGATACATGAAGCCATTAATCGAGGCTGGCTATGTGTATATTGCACAGCCGCCATTGTACAGGATATCAAAGGGCAAGACCGAGCACTGGGTGTTCACCGACCATGAGAAAGACGAACTTCTCAAGGAAAAGGGCGATGGCTGGGGTGTCCAGAGGTACAAGGGTTTAGGAGAAATGAATGACCATCAATTATGGGATACTACAATGGACCCGGAGAACCGGATTCTGTTATTGGTGACCATCGATGATGCAATGTTGGCTGACGAACTGTTCACTATTTTGATGGGTGATGCAGTAGAGCCAAGAAGGGATTTCATAACCGCCCATGCAAAAGACGTTGTGAACCTGGATGTGTGATATTATGGAAGAACCAGAAATTAATATTGACACAAAAGGGGAAAAGATTGTTGCACAGCCAATTGAGAAAGAAATGGAAAAATGTTACATTGACTATGCAATGAGCGTTATTGTTTCCAGGGCATTGCCAGATGTTCGTGACGGTCTGAAGCCAGTTCATCGGAGAATTCTCCACGGAATGAATGAGCTTGGCCTCAGTCACAACCGTTCTTTCAAGAAATCTGTTCGTGTAGTGGGTGACGTTCTTGGTAAGTATCATCCCCACGGCGACCAGGCACTTTATGGTGCATTGGTGCGAATGGCCCAGTCCTTCAGCTTAAGGTACATGTTAATTGACGGCCAGGGTAATTTCGGCAGTGTTGATGGCGACAGTGCAGCAGCCATGAGGTACACAGAGTGCCGTATGAGACGAACAGCCGAGGAAATGCTGTCTGATATTGACAAGGACACCGTTAAATTCGTTGACAACTTTGATGGCAGTTTCCAGGAGCCAACAGTCCTGCCAAGCAGGATTCCAAACTTGCTTGTGAATGGAACAACAGGCATAGCTGTGGGAATGGCCACCAATATGCCGCCTCACAATCTTAGAGAGATAGTGGACGGCCTTACTCACCTTATTGACAATCCTGAGGCCGATGTTTCTGATTTAATGGAGTTTGTTCAGGCACCTGACTTCCCAACCGGCGGTACTATCTATGGACTTGCTGGCATAGTTGAGGCCTATAATTCTGGCCGTGGTCGAATACGTGTCCGGGCAAAGAGCATAGTCGAAGAAATGGCTAATGGTAAATCCAGAATCATTGTAACAGAAATTCCATATCAGGTAAACAAGGCAAAGCTCATAGAGAACATTGCAGACCTTGTTAAGGCCAAGAAAGTCGAGGGCATAACAGACCTAAGGGACGAGAGTGATAGGAAGGGAATGCGCATTGTAATAGAGCTTAAAAAGGGAATGATGGAGGAAGTTATACTCAATCAGCTATTCAAACACACGCAGATGCAGACAACCTTCGGAATTATCAATCTTGTTCTGGTGAACAATGAGCCAAAGGTCCTGAACCTCAAGGAACTGATGGAACATTATATCGAACACCGCAAGGTAATCGTCACCAAGCGCACAACCTATGACCTGAACAAGGCAAAGGCCAGGGCCCATATTCTGGAAGGTTTACTCATAGCACTGGACAAAATTGATGATGTAATTGCTCTAATACGCAAGTCCAAGAGCTCCGAGGAGGCCAGGGAGGCGCTGATGGCCCAGTTCATGCTTTCCATTGAACAGGCAAAGGCAATTCTGGACATGAGATTGAGCAAGCTCACAAATATGGAGCGCCAGGGCGTGAAAGATGAGCATGCCATGCTTATCAATATCATAGCTGACTTAAGCGATATTCTGGACAAGGCAGACCGTGTACTGACCATCATCAAGGAAGAACTGGAAGAAATCAAGAACAGGTATGGCGACGAGAGAAAGACCGACTATGTTGTCCACGCAGATGATATGGACATTGAAGATTTGATTCCCGAGGAAGATGTTGTAGTCAGCATTACCCAGACTGGCTATATCAAGAGACTGCCATTGGATACCTACAAGGCCCAGCGCCGGGGCGGTGTTGGACTTATTGGCATGGAAACCAAGGAAGAGGATTATGTCACCAAGCTATTCGTTACATCAACTCACAATTTCATCATGTTCTTCACCAACAAAGGTCGCGTATACTGGCTCAAGGCCTGGAAGATTCCTGTAGGCGGAAGGCATGCCAAGGGCAAGGCCATAATCAATCTGCTTCCAAGACTGGAGGATGGTGAGTTAGTCACTACAGCAATGCCAATCAAGGAATATGATGACCAGCACTGGCTAATGTTTGCAACCAAGAAGGGAATAATCAAGAAGACCATTCTCTCGGCATACAAGCGCCCAAGAGTAACTGGCATATGGGCCGTGAAGCTCCGTGAAGACGACGAACTGGTTCGGGTAGCAATGACCGACGGAAATCAGGAAGTAATACTGGCTTCCAAGCGAGGCCAGGCAGTGAGATTCTCCGAGTCAGATGTGCGAACTGTCAGCAGACACTCCATCGGTGTCAAGGGAATGACACTGGCTCCAAAGGACGAGGTTGTCTCAATGGCCATTGTGAGTTCAGAGGAAGAATCTATCCTCACGCTAACAGAAAACGGCTATGGAAAGCGTTCATTTGTCGGAAATTATCGGAAAACAAAGCGCGGCGCAAAGGGTGTTATGACCATCCGGGCCAATGAAAGAAACGGCCAGGTAGTTATGGTCCGCCAGGTATCGGACGAGCATGAACTCATAGTTACTTCAGAATCCGGCATGGTAATACGCATGCCAGTGTCTGATATTCGTGTCATCGGCAGGGCAACCCAGGGTGTCAGAATCATGCGAATCAAGGCTGATGACCGGGTGGTTACAGT
>DAOVXH010000196.1 GCA_030636255.1 Methanomassiliicoccales archaeon | reverse complement strand
TTCTGGATGAACGCAGATGCACAATCCATGAACAGAGGCCAGCATTCTGCCGACAGTTTCCTGTCCATGTCCACGCGCTTCACAGAATTCAGTTAAACGGTAATCTATCATGCAGAGGTATAAATCTGGGTGGCGACACACTTATCCAGCATGGCGAAGAAATACTTTCCAGTATATCCGAGGAAATGAAATCTCAGGTTCTGGAAGAAGTAAGCCAGCGGCTTAGCCAGTTCCAGGAAAATGCCCAGGAAAGTGGTGTCTATCAATCACCAGAAATAATCAGAGAAACAGTAAGCGCGCTTCTCCCACACCTTGCAGAGGCAGGTGGAATTGGCCGGCTTCTGGCCTTTGCAGATTCCGAGCCAGTAATTGGAGATATGCCTCCTGCCGAAATAATTGAAATGATTATTGGCTGCGACCCTGCAGAGGACTTGCAGGAAGTGGCCAGTCAAGGTAATTATGAACATCTGAACCTAGACAACCCAGCAGGACTTCCGGTCTATGTTGGTTCGGACTTTCAATGGCTGGTATATCGTTCTGAGGACAGCCAGATAGTATTTTACAAGCTGGAACCGGACGGAGCACTGGAAAAGTATGAATCATTTCATCTTAAGGACATTGAATTGCTTCCACCAGATGAAAAGGCCATGACGGTTTTTGTTGGATATGCGGCGCTTCTCAATTCCCGGGATCAGTTTCTCGGATATGCATATCAGGTCTGCGTTGACCAGGAATATGCCTATGACCTCATGACCGTGTACCTGGGACTGCTGGCCACAACCCTTCTTGACCTCTGGTGGCGCTCCTGCTTGATTGGTAAACTTCTAGGCAAAAAGGAACTTGATAAAGAACTGGCCAAGGAAGGTATAATGGCATTTGATATGGACTGTCTGGACATGCCCACCATGGGCGTATTTTTCTGAATTAAATTCGTTTCAGCCCGAATTCAGTCTCCAGAATACCCATAAACTCTTCAAAATTTGTGAATGTATAGTCAGGTTGAATGTCATACTTGTTCTTCTTCCACCACCATTTGAGCCAGGCATTCATCATTCCTGCATTCTGGGCTCCCTTAATGTCATAGCCCACCGAATCTCCAACATGAAGTGTTTCTTCGGGCTTTGTGCCCATGATTTCCATGGCCTTCTGTAGTCCAGCTGGGTGCGGTTTTAATTGGCCTATCTCTTCGCCATTAATGATGGTGGCCCATTCATATTTCATGAACCCCATTTTTTTCATCTTGTCATTTGGCGGATAATCCGAAACAACACAAATCGGAATATCATTGGCCACAATCATGTCCAGCATATTGAAAACATTCTTTAATGGCTTAATTTTGTCAAATGATGAGTTAAAACCATCATACACAACCTTGTCCAGATGTTTCCTGGTCCACTCAGGGGTTTTGTTCCACCGGACTGCCATTACCTCAACCTGGCGCTCCCGGAAATTCTCAATAATACCTTCCTGGCGGAGCTTTTTCCGCTCCTTAGTCAGGTCATTGATTAGCTTGGTATGAGGCCCGAAACGATGTATCAGCTTGGTGACCATTCGCGGATAATTGTAAAATGTGGCATCATAATCAAATGTTATGCCAGATAATTTTTTTACCATAGTTTCCCAACCTCAAATGCGTAAATCAATTAAGTAATGTTCCCCAGGAATACTCGCAATTGCCGTTCCAGTCTTCCCCGGTCTCCTTGTGAATCTTGCCAGTCTTGTCGGTGTACTCCAGCTCAACAACCTCCGAAGGAAACTCATTGTAAAAGAAACGATTGCGCCAGAACTTCCATCTGCTGAAGGTATAGGTTGTCTTTGCCACGGTCTTTACCTTCACCAGTAGTTTCTCACTATCCAGCTCCCCGGAAACCTCGAAGCCAGGCATTCCATTTTCTTGGCGGAAAACCCTGTACCGAACATGCTTGAACCGCTTTGTTTTTTCACCCTTTGGAGTGTAATTTAAGTTCTTGTTCAGCAGCTTCATCTTGCTATCCCACTTTGGCTTGCATTTTGCATTTCGGCGGAACATGTGTCTTCCAAGATATGAAGTGAAGTAAGTGAAATATGAACCGTCATTTCGATGGAAAACGCCCCAGAGCCAGGGTAATGCCGGAGTGTTCAGGCAAATATGCTGCATGTAGATACTTCCCTTGAGGTTCCGAGTTCCATCTTTGGCAGCTAGTTTCCCAGAAAAATTGCCATAGTAGATTTTCTGCTGGTCAAATCCCATCTTCTTGGTCAGCAGGGTGCGTTTGTATCCGACAATGGGAGACACTGGGTATGCAAATTCAACATCAATATCTAACTCGTCCTTCCTGTGGAATCTGAGGGCGATAGTCTCCCGGTTGGCTGTCAGATGCACATCCTCGGAATCAACCTGCATTTCATCTTTCTTGGCAATAGTGAAGAACACATCATTTCTCGGCTCAATCTCCTGAAAAGTTTCACCATTGTAATACCAGGCAGTTGACATCCCATGATAATTGAATTTCTCCGGTGTGCCATCTACTCCGGCCCGGAGCTGCCAATTGACGCCGTTTACACCAACATTCTTGTAGCTCTTGGTGGTCCAGAAGGCGACTATTTGTTTTTTCACGCCGTCCTCCTCGAACATGAACATCCACCACCACCAGACAAAACTACCTTTCTTGGAGAACATCCTGGCAGGCGGAAAGTCCCGAATAATATCTGGAACTTCTGGAATTGTGTATTTGTCAATTGGCTCGAACATGATAATTGCTGGATATTGGCAAAGATAATAATGTTTATGGTTGGCAATATCTTTACATTAGCCCGCCCCAGTTATGGAATTTCCCCCCACCCAGCTCCTGCGCCGGCTCAGCCCAACCCCCCTTCGCCTGCTCGGAGCTGAAAATTGA